>NZ_JBKGFP010000049.1:0-7920 GCF_046557535.1 Pseudomonas sp. S1(2024) | reverse complement strand
GGGCCACCCCACACCCAAAGGGGGGGGTAAATCCTGAAGGGGTGATGGAAAACCTGTGGGAGCGGGCGTGCCCGCGAATGGCCCTGAATTTTCTACACCCCTTCGAGAAACCCCACCACCACGCTCTTGATGATAAAGGCCAACACCCCCAGCCCCAGCACGAAGAACAGGATCAGCGTCCCGAACCGCCCGGCCTTGGACTTTTTCGCCAGGTCCCAGACGATGAAACCCATGAAACCGATCAACACGGTGACCAGGATGATCATCATCCACTCTTCGAATACGGCGGGATCCATCAGTGTTCTCCAGGCGTTTTGAGCGTCCGATTATACGCCTGCTGGCGCAGGCAATTAACGCAGGTGGGTCAAGGGCAGCTCGGTGCTGGCCAGCACCTGGTTCAGCACGAAGCTCGAACGCACGCTGGTGACGCCTTCAATGCGGGTCAGGCTGCCTAGCAGCAGTTTCTGGTAGTGGTCCATGTCGGGCACCACCACCTTCAGCTGGTAGTCGGCATCCATGCCGGTGACCAGGCTGCATTCGAGCACCTGTGGCAGGTTGCGGATGGCCGCCTCGAAGGTTTCGAAACGCTCCGGGGTGTGGCGGTCCATGCCGATCAGCACATAGGCAGTCAGGCTCAGGCCCAGCTTCTTGCGGTCGAGCAGGGCTACCTGGCGCGAGATGTAGCCATCGTCCTCCAGTTGCTTGACCCGACGCGAGCATGGCGAAGGCGACAAGCCGATGCGTTCGGCCAGTTCCTGGTTGGAAATGCGCGCATCGCGCTGCAATTCGGCGAGGATACTCAGGTCGTAGCGGTCAAGTTTGCTCATGGGTTATGCCTTTTCTGTTCGGATTGCGGCGAATTATCAATCCAGGGTGAAAAATTGCGCAAGTGCTATTTATCTGAGCAATCTTCGCAATCATCTGCCGCAACCTGTCCGGTATCTTTATCCACAGAATCACTGCCCGGACATCAGTCCACGGCGACGCGCCCTAGGCGGGCGGTCGCGGCCAGCCATCCAACAGGATCTGCAGGCCCCCGGGCTACACACCTTCCAGAAGACGGTGTGAGGTGAGCCGGCGCCACAAGTGCCGAGCACGGACGACAATTCCTGAAGGGAGGCCCAGCGGCCTCCCTTTTTTCATGTCCGGAAATTTAATTGGCCTGCGTGACAGGCGCGGTAGACTGGCTGTGGTTGCCGTATTTTCTACCGAGAGGAACAGCATGAAGTCGCGCATCTGGCAGTTGGCAGGTGTTGGTGTGTTGGGGTTGAGCATCAGCCTCGGGGCCATGGCCGAAGGGCCGGGCGAGGGGGCGCCGGGCCGCTCGCTCAATTCGCGTGACGAAGTGCAGCAGACCCAGCCGCCACGCCAGGGCTATTACCAGGACATTCCCCGCCGCCATGGCGATAACCGCCACTGGGAAGCCGGTGGCCCGGGGCAACGGCCCGGTGGTGACTGGCAAGGGCGCCCGGATGGTCATGGCAATGGCTGGGGGCCGGGGCCGCAGTATCGCCCGGGGCACACCATCGATCATTTCCCGGACCGCTACTGGAAAGTGCCCTACCGTGGCGATGACTACTTCTACTCCGGTGGTTACTGGTATCGCCCCCATGGTGGCCGTTATGTCGTGGTGACCCCGCCCCATGGCGTGCGGGTTGACTACCTGCCGCCCTATGCGCGGGAAGTCTGGCTGGGCGGGGCGCTGTTCTTCCTGGTGGCCGATACCTATTACCAGTACCTGGCCGACAGCCGCGAGTACGTGGTGGTCAACCCGCCGGTTGCGGCGCCGGCACCTGTAGGCGGTGGGTATGACGTGGTGGCCTACCCGATGTATGGGCAAGGGCAGGAGCAGCAGGACCAGGACCGTTACCAGTGCCACCGCTGGGCGGTGAGCCAGTCAGGCTTCGACCCGGCGACGGCGGCTTACGCGCCGCCGGCCAATGTGGCGGACAACTACCGGCGGGCGCTGGGCGCTTGTTTCAGCGGTCGAGGCTACAGCATCAACTGAGCCAGATGTGCTGCCTGTCCCGGCCCTATCGCCGGCAAGCCAGCTCCCACAGGTACTGCACCGGCCTGAAGCCATGTGTAGTGCCTGTTGGAACTGCCTGTCCCGGCCCTATCGCTGGCAAGCCAGCTCCCACTGGTATTGCGCATGCCTTCAGGCCGGTGCGGTTCTTGTGGGAGCTGGCTTGCCGGCGATAGGGCCCTTGCAGGTTCACACCGGATCCGCGTGCACCATCACATCCGCCTGTGGATAACGCTGGCGGATCACCTTCGAGGCCTCCACGCACAAGGCATGCGCCTCATGCAGCGGCAACTGCCCCGGCATCTCCAGATGCAACTGCACGAACCACTGGTTGCCCGACACCCGTGTACGCAGGTCGTGCACGCCTTTGACCCCGGGAATGGCCAGCACCAGCGCAGCCATGGCCTCGCCGACATCGCCGGGCAGTTCCTGATCCATCAGGATGGCCGTGCTTTCCCGTGCGATCTGCAGCGCGCTCCAAAGGATATAGACAGCGATGCCCAGGCCGAACAGCGCATCCAGCTGCGGCCAGCCAAAGCGTGCCAGCAGCAGGGCCAGCAGGATGCTGCCGTTGAGCAGCAGGTCCGAGCGGTAATGCAGGGAGTCGGCCCGCACCGCCGTGGAGCCGGTCAGGCGGATGACCTTGTGTTGCAGTGCCAGCAGGGCAAGGGTCAGCACCAGCGACAGCAGCATTACCCCGATACCGATGGCGGTATCGCCCAAGGGTTGCGGGGTGTGCAGGCGTTCAACCGCCTGCACTCCGATCAGCACCGCACTGACCCCGATGAACAGCGCCTGCGCCATACCGGCCAGGGCTTCGGCCTTGCCATGGCCGAATCGGTGGTCGTCGTCGGCCGGGCGCAGGGCATAGTGCACGGCGAGCAGGTTGAGGAACGAGGCAACGGCATCCAGTGCCGAGTCGGTCAGCCCGGCCAGCAGGCTGACCGAGCCGCTCAGCCACCAGGCCAGCGCCTTGCTCAGGACCAGAATGCTGGCCACCGCCAGCGATGCGCGCGTGGCCAGGCGTAGCAGGCGCTGGTGTTCAGCCGGGGTGGTCATCATCCGTGGGTAGTGTCCTTGTGCTTCAGGCTGCAGGTACCAGGCCCAGGCTGGCCAACTGCTCGATGCTGCCGCGATGCTGGATCAGCCGGGGGTCGTTCAGCGGCAGGCGCTGGCCCAGTTCGCTTTCCAGAATGGCCTGCAACTTCAGGTTGTCGACCTTGCCATCGGGGCTTACGGCCTCGCGCAGTTTGACCGGGTCGACCTGGGCGGATCGCCCGCCCGAGTAATAGATGGCGCCCGTGGCAAAATCGATACCGAAAGCGATCAGCCCCGGGATCACGTAGAACAGGATGCCGATCGCATCCATTGCGGCAACCACTGGGTCGATCTTGCCGCCGATCTGGCCGCGCCGTTCCGGGTAGAGAATGGTGCCGCAGGCGGTCAGTTGGGTCAGCAAGGTGACGATGAGGGCGCCACCGATGACGCGGGTTGGGATGCGCATGTAAATCTCCGAAAAGGTATCCAGCAGGGCAAGCGAAGCGCCTGCACCTGAAGCTAAGACCATGATAGAGCAGGCTGGGTTCGCCGTTATACTCGCGGGACTGTTCGAGGACCACCATGATTTCATTACCGATCGATGCTGTCTTGCCCGCCCTGCGCCAGGCCCTGGAAAACCGTGACGAAGCGGTGCTCGAGGCGCCACCTGGCGCGGGCAAGACCACCCGCGTGCCGCTGGCGCTGCTCAACGAGCCGTGGCTGGCCGGGCAGAGCATTCTCATGCTCGAGCCCCGCCGCCTGGCAGCGCGGGCTGCGGCCGAGCGCCTGGCCAGCGAGCTGGGCGAAAGGGTCGGCGAGACCGTGGGCTATCGCATCCGCCTGGACAGCAAGGTCGGGCCGAAAACCCGCATCGAGGTAGTGACCGAAGGCATCCTTACCCGCCGGCTGCAGGCCGACCCGGCGCTGGAGGGCGTGGGGCTGGTGATTTTCGACGAGTTTCACGAGCGCAGCCTTGATGCCGACCTGGCCCTGGCATTGAGCCTGAATGGCCGGGAGTTGCTGCGGGACGACCCGCCGCTGAAGGTTTTGCTGATGTCCGCGACCCTGGAGGGCGAGCGCCTTTCGCGGCTGCTGAATGATGCCCCGGTGGTGAGCAGCGAAGGCCGCATGCACCCCGTCGACATCCGTTGGGGGCGGCCTTTCCAGCCGGGTGAGTTCATCGAGCCTCGGGTAGTGGACAGCGTGTTGCAGGCACTGGCTGACCAGACCGGCAGTTTGCTGGTATTCCTGCCGGGTCAGGCCGAGATCCGCCGGGTGCACCAGAGCCTGCAGGAAGCGTTGGGCGAGCGTCCCGAGGTCCTGCTCTGCCCGCTGCATGGCGAGCTCGATCTCGACGCCCAACGTGCGGCCATCGACCCGGCGCCCAAGGGCCTGCGCAAGGTGGTGCTGGCCACCAACATTGCCGAGACAAGCCTGACCATCGACGGCGTGCGCGTGGTGATCGACGCAGGCCTGGCCCGGGTACCGCGTTTCGACCCCGGCAGCGGCATGACCCGCCTGGACACCCAGCGCATCTCCCGCGCCAGTGCTACCCAGCGCGCCGGTCGCGCCGGCCGCCTGGAGCCCGGCGTATGTTATCGCCTTTGGTCCGAGGCCCAACATGACCAGCTGGCCGCCCACGGCAGCGCCGAGATCATGCAGGCCGACCTGGCCGGCCTGGCCCTGCAACTGGCACGCTGGGGCGTTACGCCCGAGCAGTTGCGCTGGCTCGACCAGCCCCCCACTGCAGCCTTCACCCAGGCCCAGGACCTGCTGGCACGGCTCAATGCCTTCAAGCCCGGCAGCCGTGACAACCTCAGCGAACACGGCCTGGCCATGGCCGAGCTGCCCGCGCATCCACGTATTGCGCATTTGCTGTTGCGCGGCCAGGACCTGGGCCTGGCACAGATGGCCTGTGATGTGGCTGCGCTGCTGGGCGAGCGGGATATCCAGCGCGGCGGTGGCGCCGACTTGCACAGCCGGCTGGCGCTGGTCAGTGGCGAGAGCAGGACCGCCCGTGGCAGCCACGGTGGTGTGCAGCGTGCGCGCCAATTGGCCCGCCAGTACCGTGGCATGCTGCGTGGCAAACCAGGCGCGCCGGTTGTGGACCCTGATCACCCGCGCTGGCTGGGCGCGCTGCTGGCGCTGGCCTACCCCGACCGCGTCGCCCAGCAGCGCCGCGAGGGCGGTGCGGAATACCGGCTGGCCAACGGCCGTGCGGCGCTGTTTGCCGAAGTCGATGCACTGATGAAGTGCCCGTGGCTGGTGATCGCCGACCTGGGTAGCCGCCAGGGCCAGCGCGAAGAACGCATCTATCTGGCCGCCGAGTTCGATCCGGCGCTGTTCGAGGGCGTGCTGGCCGAGCAGGTCGAGCGGGTCGATATCCTCGATTGGGACGAACGCGAGCAGGTGTTGCGCGCAGAACGTCAGGTCAAAGTCGGCGAGCTGGTGCTCAGCCGCGAACCGCTGCCCGGCCTGGATGACGAAGCGCGGGCTCGCGCACTGCTTGGGCTGGTCCGGCGCAAAGGCCTGAACCTGCTGACCTGGACCCCCGAGCTGCGGCAATGGCAGGCGCGCGTGGCCTTGCTGCGTCAACTGGACCTGGCCAAAGACGGCCACAGCGAATGGCCCGACCTGGCTGACGAGGCCTTGCTCGCCAGCCTGGAAGACTGGTTGCAGCCCTACCTGGGCAAGGTGTCGCGCCTCAGCCATTTCGCCGCACTGGACTTACCGTCGATGCTGCGCAACCTGTTGCCCTGGCCGCTGCCGCAGCGCCTGGAGGAGCAGGCCCCCGCGCACCTGGCGGTACCGTCCGGCTCGAACATCCGCCTGGACTACAGCGAAAACCCGCCGATCCTCGCGGTGCGCCTGCAAGAGCTGTTCGGCCTGGCCGAAACTCCACGCATCGCCAATGGCCGCCAGCAGGTCAAGTTGCACCTGCTGTCACCGGCACGCCGCCCGGTGCAGGTGACCCAGGACCTGGCCAACTTCTGGCGTACGACCTACGCCGAGGTGAAGAAAGATCTGAAGGGGCGTTATCCGAAGCATTACTGGCCGGATGATCCGCTTGTGGCCGAAGCCACCGCTCGGGCCAAGCCTCGAGGGACGTGACAACAGCGTTTCCCGGTCAAGCGATGAGCCTGGGCATCACGCCCCGGCTTCGCCTTCCAGCAACATGAACAGGCGATACAGCACCACGGTGCTGAACAACTGCAGGAAGCCGCTGAGGCTGTCCATGGCCAGCTCCATGCCGGGCGATGGCTCGGGGAAGGCCATCAGCAGCAGGCCGTCGATCAGCCAGATCGGCGCCAGCACACCTACGACACAGATCATGATGCGCATGAAGTGCCCGGTGGTCATGCTTGCGCTGTCGCGCATCGACTGCACCACCGGCCGGCCGCGCAGTACCAGCAGGTACTCGGCGAACACAAGGTTGATCATGATCCACACGCCCGGAAAGATGAACAGCGCCAGGCCGGCCATGATCAGCAGCGAGCTGATCAGGATCAGCAGGGCCAGCTGCGGCCACAGTTGCACGGCGCGGGCGAACAGGTCGCGCTTGGCGATTTCCTGGCCGTTGCTGCGGGTGTCGAGGTACAGGATCAGCGCGGCGCTGTACAGCGGGTAGAACAGCAGGCTGATCAGCATGCCGTAGGCCGGCGATGCCTGGTCGCCCATCTGCCGGTACAGCAGCTGGGTGAGCAAGGCTTCCAGCACCACCAGCGGCAGGCACAGCTGGAGGATGCTCGGCAGGTGGCGGCGGAAGAAGTACAGGGAGTCGCGCAGGACGCTCAGCGGATTCATCAGTCTACATCGCATGGCAGTAAAAACAGGGGCATAACTTTAGCCCAAAGCAGGCCTGGGGCTGTCACTTGCTGAAAAAAGTTTCACGCCGCCGGTGATTGAATCCCACGCCTGTACGCCCCATCTTTGACGCTGTCCGTTGTCCGCTACCCCACGAGGTCGCCCCATGAATACTGAAGAACAAACCCTGATCGACGGCCTGTTCGGCCGCCTCAAGCAAGCCGAGGACCCGAGCCAGCCACGTGATGCGCAGGCCCAGGCATGTATCGAGGAACATGTGCGTCAGCAGCCAGCGGCGCCTTATTACATGGCCCAGGCGATCCTGGTGCAGGAGGCAGCGATCAAGCGCCTCGACGAGCAGAACAAGCAACTGGAAGCCGAACTGAAGCAGGCTCGTGCCCAGGCCGAGGCCACCCGTGCCGGCAGCGCGCCGAGCAATGGCGGTGGTGGTTTCCTGTCCAGCATCTTTGGTTCGTCTGGGCGCAATGCGGCCCCGGCCGTGCAACCGCAGCGTCCCGCTGCAGCACCCGTGGCAGCTGGCGGTGGCTGGCGTGAGCCGTCGGCGCCGGGCTTTTCCCAGCCACAAGTGCAGCAGCCTGGCTTTGGCGCTGCACCAGCACGCAGTGGTGCCAGCAGCTTCCTCGGCGGTGCGATGCAGACTGCGGCCGGTGTTGCGGGTGGTGTGTTGCTGGCGCAGGGCATCAGCAGCCTGTTCAACCACAACTCGCAGCCCGAAGAGGTGGTAGAGGTGATCAAGGAGGAGCCGGCGCCGGCCAGTGACAGCGGAGGCTGGAACGACTCGGGGGCGCAGCAGGTAGCTGACAACGGTGGTTGGGGCGGCGACCAGGGTGGTTATGCCGACAGCGGTTATGGCAGCGATGATGGCGGGTTCTTCTCGGACGACGATTCGTACGTCTGACAGGTCTGGCATACTGCTGGCAATTTTGGGGGCGCTTTGCGCCCCTTTCGCGACACAAGGCCGCTCCTGCAAGGGTACGCGAACCCCTGTAGGAGCGGACTTGTGTCGCGCAAAGGATGCCCAAGAGCCCCCC
>NZ_JBKGFP010000048.1:0-97521 GCF_046557535.1 Pseudomonas sp. S1(2024) | reverse complement strand
TTTTTTCTCCCTTTTCTCAACCCATGCCCCCTCTTGAGGGGTCCCGAAACCCTTTGTGGGGGCGGCCTTGTGTCGCGAAAGGGCTGCAAAGCAGCCCCCAGCATTCCAGGCCGACCAAGGGGTTCCAAGGTGAAAAAGATCGCGCTGTTCGCCGATGTGCAGAACCTCTACTACACCGTGCGCCAGGCCCACGGCTGCCATTTCAACTACACCGCCCTGTGGGCCGATGTCAGCCGCGAAGGTCAGATCGTCGAGGCCGTGGCCTATGCCATCGACCGTGGCGACAGCAAGCAGCAGCAGTTCCAGCAGATCCTGCGCAACCTCGGTTTCGATGTGCGCCTCAAGCCCTTCATCCAGCGCAGCGATGGCTCGGCCAAAGGTGACTGGGATGTGGGTATTACCTTGGATGTGATCGACGCCGCCAGCCGCGTCGACCAAGTGGTACTGGCCTCCGGCGATGGCGATTTCGACCTGCTGCTGGAGCGTGTGATACAGCGCCATGGCACCGAGGCAGTGGTGTATGGTGTGCCCGGGCTTACCGCACTGTCGCTGATCCGTGCCGCCACCCGTTATGTGCCCATCGAGGGTGCGCTGTTGCTCAAACACTGAGGCCCCTGCATGGAACGTATCGCTGTCATCGACTTTGAAACCACCGGCATCAGCCCCGGCGCCGGCTGCCGCGCCACCGAGGTGGCGGTGGTGATGCTGGAGGGCGGGCGCATCGTCGAGCGCTACCAGAGCCTGATGAACGCGGGTGTGCCGGTACCGGCATTCGTCGCCGGGCTCACTGGCATCACCACCGCCATGCTGCGTAGTGCGCCGCCGGTGGACAAGGTGATGAACGAAGTGGCCGAGTTCGTTGGTGGCACCCCGCTGCTGGCACACAATGCCGCCTTCGACCAGAAATTCTGGGACTACGAACTGGGCCGCATCGGCCGAAGCCGCAGCCAGGCCTTCGCCTGCTCCTTGCTGCTGTCACGACGCCTGTTGCCGGCGGCACCGAACCACAAGCTGGGCACCCTGACCCGCTGGGCCGGGCTGCCGGATACCGGTACCGCGCACCGGGCCATGGCCGATGCCGAAATGGCCGCCAACCTGCTGCAACACCTGGCTGGCGTGCTGCGCCAGGGCCATGGTGTACAGCAACTCTCGCACGACCTGCTCTGCCGCCTGCAGAAAACCCCGGCCGCCAAGGTTCGTGAAACCCTGGCCAGGTTCTGTTAGGGCTTCTTCTCCAGTTGCGCCAGCGGCACCCGCCGCTCCACAGCGCTGGAGAGAATGATCGAGGTCTTGCTGAAGCCGAACTGCGCGACCCGGTTGATCAGATCTTCAAGCTCCGGCATCGAACCCACCGCTGCCTGCATGATGACGCAGGGGTCGCCGGTTACCCGGTGGCATTCGGTCAATTGGGGGATCTGGGTCAACGCTTCGTAGGCCTGCTGGTTGCCGTGGCTGGCCAGGCGCAGTTCGATCACGCACTGGATCGGCAGGCCGATCTTGCTCATGTCGACCTTGGCCTGGTAGCCGGTGATAACCCCGCTGGCCTCGAGCTTGGCCACCCGCTCGGCCACCGCCGGCGCCGACAGGTTCACCTGGCGCGCCAGTTGCGCGAAGGTGGCGCGGCCATTGTCGAGCAGGGCGGCGAGCAGCATGCGGTCGTACTTGTCCATGGGTTATTCCTGCCTGGTTTCGATTCGATTGAAAAGCATCCGAATAACCATGCAATGCAAAGTGTTCGGGTAATTTAAAGCTGTTTTGTAACTTAAGTTTACACGATGGCCTTTCTAAACTAAGCCACCCGTAAACGGATTTCGAGTGTTTCCCATGCCTGCCTCCCGTCGCTTCCCGTTGTTGCTCATTGGCGCTTTCCTGGCCTTGTACCTGGTCTGGGGCTCCACCTACCTGTTCATTCGCATAGGCGTCGAGAGCTGGCCACCGATGCTCATGGCCGGAGTGCGCTTCCTGATTGCCGGGGGCCTGCTGTATGGCTTCTTGCGCTGGCGCGGTGTGCCGGCACCGACCTGGCCGCAGTGGCGGGCTGCGGGGGCGATCGGTTTCCTGCTGCTCAGCTGTGGTAACGGTGGCGTGACCGTGGCCGAGCATGCCGGTGTGGCCTCGGGCGTCGCTGCGCTGGCGGTGGCGACGGTGCCGCTGTTCACGTTGCTGTTCGGCCTGCTGTTCGGGCACCGCAATTCGAAGCTGGAGTGGGCGGGGATCGCCCTCGGGTTGGTGGGTATCGGCCTGCTGAACCTGGGCTCCAACCTTCAGGCAAGCCCGATTGGCGCGGCGCTGATCATCTTTGCGGCGGCGTCGTGGGCGTTCGGCTCGGTGTGGAGCAAGACCTTGCCGCTGCCCCAGGGGCCCATGGCCAGCGCCGCAGAAATGCTCGTTGGTGGCGCTGTGCTGCTGCTCGGCAGCGCGCTGTCTGGCGAGCGCATGACGCAGATGCCGACCGCTGCCGGCTGGGGGGCACTGGCCTACCTGGTGTTCTTCGGTTCGATCCTGGCGTTCAGTGCCTACATGTACTTGCTCAAGCACGTGCGCCCCGCAGCTGCCACCAGCTATGCCTACGTCAACCCGGCGGTGGCCGTGCTGCTGGGCATCGTCTTTGCCGGTGAGCAGATTGGTGCCGAAGAATGTGTGGCCATGGCGGTGATCATCGGCGCGGTGGTGCTGATCGGCCTGCCGCAGTGGCGCAAGGCACCTGAGCCGGCGCAGCCGTTGAAAGGCGAAATCTGCAAGTAGGCAGGGGTGATGCGGTAAACTTGCCGCCTTCGCTGAACCCCCTGACGGTATTGCCATGAATTTCGCCAAACTCGGCCTGATCGAACCGCTGCTGCGCACCCTGCAGCAACTGGACTACACCACCCCGACCCCGGTGCAGGCCAAGGCCATCCCCGCCGTGCTGGCCGGCCGCGACCTGATGGCCGCGGCCCAGACCGGCACCGGCAAGACCGCGGGCTTTGCCCTGCCTGTGCTGCAGCGCCTGGCGCTGGAAGGCGAAAAGGTGGCCAGCAACTCGATCCGCGCGCTGGTGCTGGTGCCCACTCGTGAGCTGGCCGAGCAGGTGCACAACAACGTGCGCGAGTACGCCGAGAACCTGCCGCTGAGCACCTACGCGGTGTATGGCGGGGTCAGCATCAACCCGCAGATGATGCGCCTGCGCCGTGGCGTCGACCTGCTGGTGGCCACCCCGGGGCGCTTGCTCGACCTGTTCCGGCAGAACGCCGTGAAGTTCAACCAGGTGCAAACCCTGGTGCTGGACGAAGCCGACCGCATGCTCGACCTGGGCTTTGCCGAAGAGCTGCAGTCGGTGTACGCCGCGCTGCCACGCAAGCGCCAGACGTTGCTGTTCTCCGCCACTTTTTCCGACCAGATCCGCATGCTGGCGGGGCTGGCCCTGAACGAACCGCTGAGCATCGAAGTCAGCCCGCGCAATGCCACGGCCACCAGCGTGAAGCAGTGGTTGGTGCCTGTGGATAAAAAGCGCAAGGTCGACCTGTTCTGCCACCTGCTGCGCAAGCAGCGCTGGAAGCAGGTGCTGGTGTTCGCCAAGACCCGCAATGGTGTGGACCAGCTGGTGGAGCGCTTGCTGGCCGAGGGTGTGAATGCCGACGGCATTCACGGTGACCGCCCGCAGGCCACTCGCCAGCGCGCGCTGGACAGCTTCAAGGCCCGCGAAATCCAGGTGCTGGTGGCGACCGATGTGGCGGCCCGCGGCCTGGATATCGATGACTTGCCGCTGGTGGTCAACCTTGACCTGCCGATCGTTGCCGAGGATTACGTGCACCGCATCGGGCGTACCGGGCGGGCGGGCAACAAGGGCGAGGCTATCTCGCTGGTGTGTGCCGATGAAGTGCAGCTGCTGGCGGCGATCGAAGTGCTGACGCGGCAGACCCTTCCGCGTCATGAAGAGCCGGACTTCATCCCTGACCACCGGGTGCCGATGACCGACGCCAGTGGCCAGGTGATCAAGAAGCCGAAGAAGCCCAAGAAGCCGAAGGAAAACAGCGCCAAGCGCGGGTTGGGGCGCTGGATGGACAGTGCTGAATCAGGCAGTGCGGAGCCGGTGGTGAAGGCAGTGCGCAAGGTGCCGAGCTTCAATGGTGGGGCGCGCAAGCGTAAGCCGTAGCCTGCGGAAACTTGGCCCCTGTAGGAGCGGGCGTGCCCGCGAAGCAGGCACCGCGGTGCATGGCACGGGCTTCGCCCGTGTTCGCGGGCGCGCCCGCTCCCACAGGGGGTCGAGTATGTGTCAGGACTTCAGCCAGCTTGCCGCCGCCCGCCCGGCGCGCAAGCCGCTGGCAAAGCACGCTGTCAGCAGATACCCCCCAGTCGGCGCCTCCCAGTCCAGCATCTCGCCGGCACAGAACACCCCCGGCATGCCCTTGACCATCAAGCCTTCATCCAGCCCCTCGAAACGCACCCCACCCGCGCTGCTGATCGCTTCATCCAGCGGTCGCGTGCGTACTAGTGTTATCGGCAAGGCCTTGATCGCTTTCGCCAAGGCCCCAGGGTCGCCAAAGGTCGCCTGATCGGTCAGCTCGCGCAGCAGCGCAGCCTTGACCCCATCGATACCCAGCTGGCTGTGCAGGTGCTTGGCCATGGAGCGCGAACCCCGTGGTTTGGCCAGCGCCTGGGCAATCTTGTCCACAGGCTTGTCCGGCAACAGGTCGAGCAGCAACACCCCGTGGCCCTCACGGTTGATGGCCTCGCGCACCGGCGCTGACCATGCATACACCAGGCTGCCTTCCACACCCTGCGCGGTGAGGATGAACTCGCCCTTGCGCGGCACGCTGCCAGGAACGCTAAGGGCAATGTTCTTCAACGGCGCACCGGCGAACTTGTCCTTGAGCAGCGCGCTCCAGCCTGCCACTTCAAAACCGCAGTTGCTGGGCTGCAAGGGTGAGATATCCACAGCCCGTTCGGCCAGCAGCGGCTGCCAGCTACCGTCCGAGCCCAGTCGCGCCCAGCTGCCGCCACCCAGCGCCAGCACCACCACGGCGGCCTTCACCAGCCGCTCGCCTTGTGGATAAGCAATCCGCAATGCACCCTCGGCATTCCAGCCCAGCCAGCGGTGACGGGTGTGGATAACTACTCCGTTGTCGCGCAGGCGCTTGAGCCAGGCGCGCAGCAGTGGCGCGGCTTTCATGTCGGTGGGGAACACCCGGCCCGAGGTGCCGACGAAGGTTTCGATGCCCAGGCCGTGAATCCACTGGCGCAAGGCGTCGGCATCGAAGTCGTGCAGCAGCGCGGCGATTTCGCCCTGGCGCTCGGCATACCGGCTGACGAACGCCGGGTAGGGCTCGGAATGGGTGATGTTCATGCCACCGACACCCGCCAGCAGGAACTTGCGACCCACCGAAGGCATGGCATCGAACACCTCGACCGCCAGGCCCGCCTGGGCCAGTGCTTCGGCGGCCATCAGGCCGGCTGGGCCGCCGCCGATGACGACTGCGAGGGGAGGGGAGGCGGGGCTCAGATCAGGCATGGTGGGCAGCAGGCTGTGGAAAAGAGGCGCATTCTAGCGCAGCGCGGCCTGTGGAAGCACTGCTCAAAAAATGATCAGAGCTTTGCAGGCCTTGCCTGTAAAGGGCTGCAGCGCCTTTCCCGCAGGTTATCCACAAGCGGTTCCACAGTCATTGTGAACAACCGATGACGCGTGCCGCGCTGTGATGAAGGATGCCATGGCGCCTGGCCAGGGCTGCGCGGTCCTTGCTGTAGCCACCGCCGATCACGCCCACCACCGGGATGTCGCGGCCCAGGCAGTGGCGCAGCACCGCTTCGTCACGGGCGGCAACGCCTGCATCGGTCAGTTGCAGATAGCCCAGGGCGTCGTCCTTGTGCACATCGACCCCGGCGTCGTACAGCACCAGGTCGGGTCGATAGAGTGGCAGCAGGTAGTTGAGGGCGTCGTCCACCACCTTCAGGTAGGCCATGTCGCCCATGCCGCGGGGCAGGGGGATGTCCCAATCGCTTTGCGCCTTGCGCGCCGGGAAGTTCTGTTCGCAGTGCAGCGACACGGTGATGGCGTCTGGTGTGTCGTGCAGGATGCGCGCGGTGCCGTCACCCTGATGCACATCGCAGTCGAAGATCAGCACCCGGTGTACCCGGCCAGCCTCCAGCAGGTAGCGGCTGATCACGGCCAGGTCGTTGAAGATGCAGAAGCCGGCAGGGTGGTCGTAATGGGCGTGGTGGGTGCCGCCGGCAAGGTGGCAGGCGATGCCGTGCTGCAGCGCCATCTCGGCGCTCAGCAGCGAGCCGCCTACGGCGCGCACGGTACGCCGGGCCAGGGCCTCGCTCCAGGGCAGGCCGAGGCGGCGCTGGTCCTCGCGTGACAGGTCACCGTTCATGTAGCGCTCGATGTAGCTGCGGTCGTGGGCCAGGGCGAGGATGTCGTTGGGGCAGATGTCCGGGCGCAGCAGGGCTTGGTCGGTGGTCAGCCCGCTGTCGATCAGGTGGTCGTGCAGCAGGCGGAACTTGTCCATGGGGAAGCGGTGTTCGGCAGGGAACTCCGGGCTGTAGTCTTCGTGGTAGATCAGCGGCAACGGCATGGGTGGGGTCGCAATCGGGGCCAGTGCTGATCTTGCCATGGCTGGGGCAGCTTTGCTGCCCAATCGCCGGCAAGCCAGCTCCCACAGGTACTGCACAAGGTGAAAAGGCTATGGGATACCTGTGGGAGCTGGCTTGCCGGCGATGAGGCCAGAAAAGGCAGTGCAAGGCAGTTGCCCTGGCAGCAGGAGCGGCGTCAGTGCTGTTTCGTGGTACTGGCCAGCACCCGTTGCCAGTCCGGCTCGTTCAGGCGGCCGAGGATGCGCGTCTTGCCATTGCCATCCACCGAAACGAACAGCGCACTGGCATAGCCGCTTTCACGCTCGCCCCCCGTAACCTTCTGCTGGCGGGCAAAATGGTCGATGCAGCCGTTGTGGGTCACCAGCACCAGGTTATGCCCCGGTCGTTTGTGTGCCAGCGCTTCGCTGGCGAACTGGCTGTCACAGCTTTCCAGCCAGCCCTCACTGGCCACCGCCTGGCCAAGGATGAAATGCGCGGTTTGCCGTGTGCGCAGTTTCGGGCTGCTGAGCATATCGGCGTTGTTAAGGCCCAGCTGGTGCATCCCTTGGCCAACACGTCCGGCAGCCTGGCTGCCGGCCACGGTGATGCCGGTGGGGTCGTCCAGGCACGGGCCGGGGGCGCTGTCGCAGCGCTCGGC
Organism: Pseudomonas sp. S1(2024); assembly: GCF_046557535.1. NCBI lineage: Bacteria > Pseudomonadati > Pseudomonadota > Gammaproteobacteria > Pseudomonadales > Pseudomonadaceae > Pseudomonas > Pseudomonas sp. S1(2024). Next base: position 90,314 of record NZ_JBKGFP010000048.1, on the reverse strand, counting down.
GTGGCGGATCATCACGATCACCGCACCGTCGGCCCAGTCCTGCAGCAGGCCGCTGTCACTCAATTGCCGTTCGTTGCCAAGGTCCACGATGTGCGTCCTCGTCGCCAGCCAGGTGCTCAACGCCGCCACGACCATGCACAGGCCAAGGGCGGCACCGAGGGCTTTGCGGGTCAGGCGTCGCTTGCGCCGGGCGTGGATGGCAGGGTGCCCCAGGGTGTTGCTCGATAGCATGCGTTGCTCCGTTGGCATGGTCGCGGCTGGCGCGGCGGTGTTGGCTGGCATCCTGCCAACAGGCCTGTCGGGGGGCGGTGAAGGGCGTGTGAAAATTGCATTCGGGCGCGCCGGCTAGGTGAAACCTGCACCCGCGCCTACGCTGTAAACTGCAAGACGGTAAAACCGGAGCACGCCCGATGACCCCTATCCTGCAACTGGAAAGCGCGCGGCTGGTACTGCGCCAATGGCACGACGACGACCTGCGCGAGTTCGCCGCCCTGTGTGCCGACCCGCAGGTGATGCGCTACTTCCCGGCGCCGCTGACACGCCTGGAGGCAGCCGCGCTGATCGGCCGCGTGCGCGGGCATTTCAATGAGTACGGCTTTGGCCTGTGGGCCCTGGAGCGCAAGGACAGTGGTGCCTTCATCGGCATGACCGGGTTGTTGCACGTGGGCTTCGATGCCGATTTTGCGCCGGCGGTGGAGATCGGCTGGCGCCTGGCACGCCGCCACTGGGGCCTGGGTTTCGCCAGCGAGGCGGCGTGGACATGCCTGCGCTGTGCTTTCGCCCAATTGCGCCTGGAGGAAGTGGTGTCGTTCACTAGCGAGAGCAACCTGCCCTCGCAGAAGGTCATGCAGGCCATCGGTATGCAGCAGGACCTGAATGGTAGTTTCGAACACCCGCGCCTGCCCGTGGGCCATCCGCTGCGCCCGCATGTGCTGTACCGCATCGATCGCGCTCACTGGGAGCGTACCCTGCGCGCCTGAATGCATGGCCATGCCCGGCGCGAATGACAAACCCTGTATTATTTGCCTTCATAAGTGTGCTGTAGAGACGTGTTGCCTTGCTAGGAGAACCCCCGATGAGTCATGTGTTGGACGACCTGGTCGACCTGTTGAGCCTCGAGTCCATCGAGGAGAACCTGTTCCGTGGCCGCAGCCAAGACCTGGGCTTTCGCCAGCTGTACGGCGGGCAGGTACTGGGCCAATCGTTGTCGGCGGCCAGCCAGACGGTCGAGGATGCACGCCATGTGCATTCGTTGCACGGCTACTTCCTGCGCCCTGGCGATGCCAGCCTGCCGGTGGTGTATTCGGTGGACCGTGTGCGCGATGGCGGCAGCTTCAGCACCCGGCGGGTGACTGCGATTCAGAAGGGCCAGCCGATCTTCACCTGCAGCGCCTCGTTCCAGTACGACGAGGAAGGTTTCGAGCATCAGGCGCAGATGCCCGAGGTGGTCGGCCCGGAGAACCTGCCCACTGAAGTCGAGCTGGCCCGGGCCATGGCCGACCAGTTGCCCGAACGCATTCGCGACAAGGTGCTGTGCGCCAAGCCGATCGAGATCCGCCCGGTCACCGAGCGCGACCCGTTCAACCCCCAGCCTGGCGACCCGGTGAAGTACGCCTGGTTCCGCGCCGACGGCAACCTGCCCGATATCCCCGCCCTGCACAAATACATGCTGGCCTACGCCTCGGACTTCGGCCTGCTGACCACTGCGTTGCTGCCCCATGGCAAATCGGTGTGGCAGCGTGACATGCAGATCGCCAGCCTCGACCATTCGCTGTGGTTCCATGGCAACCTGCGTGCCGACGAGTGGCTGCTGTACGCCACCGACAGCCCCTGGGCGGGCAATGCCCGTGGCTTCTGCCGCGGCAGCATTTTCAACCAGGCCGGGCAACTGGTGGCGTCGTCGTGCCAGGAAGGCCTGATTCGCCACCGCAAGGACTGGGCATGAGCCTGGGCGAGGTGCGCAACTGGGTGTTCGACATGGACGGCACCCTGACCGTGGCCGTGCACGATTTTGCCGCCATCCGCGTGGCGCTGGATATCCCGGCCGAGCACGACATCCTCACCCACCTGGCAGCCTTGCCGGCGGACGAGGCGGCGGCCAAGCATGCCTGGCTGCTGGAGCACGAGCGTGACCTGGCGATTGCCTCCACGGCGGCCACCGGGGCGGTGGAACTGGTGCGCGAACTGGCCCAGCGTGGTTGCCGGCTGGGCATTCTGACCCGCAATGCCCGTGAGTTGGCGCATGTGACGCTGGAGGCCATCGGCCTGGCGGACTGCTTCCCGGTGGAGCACATTCTGGGGCGTGACGAAGCAGCGCCCAAGCCAAGCCCGGATGGGCTGCTGAAGATTGCCAATGCCTGGGGTGTGACACCGGGTGAGCTGGTGATGGTGGGGGATTACCGGTTTGACCTGGACTGTGGGCGTGCCGCAGGGGCGCGCACGGTGCTGGTGAACCTGCCGGACAATCCGTGGCCGGAACTGGTGGATTGGCATGCGGCCGATTGCCGGGCATTGAAGGTGATGCTGGGCTGAGTTTTTGTGTCGCCTGTGCGGGCCTCTTCGCGGGCTTGCCCGCTCCCACATGTACTGCACTGCTGTTGAGGGTGGTGAAGATCCTGTGGGAGCGGGCAAGCCCGCGAAGAGGCCGGACCTGTCTATGCTGAACCCCAATCTTTTCCCTGAAGGAGACCTATCCATGACCAGCAAGGCCATCTACGTAAAACCCGGCGGCGGCTACGACAAGGTCGAGGTCGGCACCTGCGAGGCCTCTTCACCCGAGGCCGGCGAGATCACCGTGCGCCTGCACGCCAGCTCTCTCAACTACCACGATTTCGCCGTTGTCAGCGGCATGTGGGGCCCGAGCGAGCGGCGCATCCCCATGGCCGATGGCGCTGGCGAAGTGGTCGCGGTAGGGAGCGGCGTCACCGAGTTTCAGGTCGGCGACAATGTGGTCAGTACCTTCTTCCCCGACTGGCTCGACGGCCAGGCAAATGTGGAAGGCTTCGCCAAGGTGCCCGGCGACGGTATCGATGGTTACGCCCGTGAACAGGTCACTGCTCGTGCCAGCGCCTTCACCTTGGCGCCCAAGGGCTTCAGCCATGCCGAAGCTTCCACTCTGACCACGGCCGGTCTCACGGCCTGGCGCGCGCTGATGTGCGACGACCACCTCAAGCCCGGCGATACGGTGCTGGTGCAGGGCACCGGCGGTGTATCGATCTTCGCCCTGCAGTTTGCCAAGCTGGCTGGCGCGACGGTGATCGCCACCTCGTCCAGTGATGCCAAGCTGGAGCGCCTGAAGGCCCTGGGTGCCGACCACCTGATCAACTACAAGAGCACTCCGGCGTGGGGTGAGAAAGTGCGCGAGCTGACCGGCAACCGCGGCGTCGACCATGTGATCGAAGTGGGTGGCCCGGCGACGCTGGAGCAATCGATGATCGCCGCGCGCATTGGTGGGCATGTGTCGTTGATCGGCATCCTCACCGGCGTGGCCGGGCAGTTGCCGCTGGTGCAGGCGCTGGTGCGGCAGATTCGCCTGCAAGGCGTGCTGGTGGGCAGCCGCGCCCAGCAGCAGGCGATGGTGCGGGCGATCGATGCCAACGGCCTGCGGCCGGTGGTGGACAAGCATTTCGAGATGGAGCAGATCGTCGAGGCGTTCCGTTATCAGGAGAGCAACCGGCATTTCGGCAAAATCTGCCTGACCTGGTAACAGGGCCTGATGCGGTTCTCTTTGTAGGAGCGGCCTTGTGTCGCGAAAGGGCCGCAAAGCGGCCCCCGGCCTGCAATTCTGTAGCTGAAATCGAGGGGCTGCTGTGCAGCCCTTTCGCGACACAAGGCCGCTCCTACAGGGGATCGTGTCAGGCCTGTTCGGGCAGTAGTCGGTCGCGGCTATTGGACAGGTGCAGGCACACCGCTGCCCGCGCCGCGTCCGGGTCCTGCCGGCGGATGGCATTGAGGATCGCCTCATGCTCGAGGTTGGCCAGGTACGCCTGCCGCGCCAGCTTCGCCCCGCTGCGTTCGGCCAGGGCCATGCGGTTGCGCGGTATCAGGCCGTTGCCCAGCTGCAACAGCATTTCAGTGAAGTACAGGTTGCCAGTGGCCTCGGCAATCAGCAGGTGAAAGCGCCGGTCGGCCTCGATGCAGCTGTCGCCAGCGGCGGCCAGGTCCTGGTAGTCATCCAGCGCCTGGCGCATGCGCGTCAGGTGCCCCTCGTCACGGCGTAGCGCGGCCAAGGCGGCGGCCTGGCCTTCCAGGCCGATGCGCAGCTCCAGCAGGTCGCGCACATTCGCCGCGCTTTCCGCAGCGATGCGCAGGCCGGCCTGGGCCTGGCGCTCCATCACGAACGTACCGATACCGTGGCGTGGCTCCACCAGCCCCGAAGCCTGCAATTTCGAGAGGGCCTCGCGGACCACGGTGCGGCTGACCCCATGCTCGCGCACCAGGCTGTTTTCCGAGGGCAACTTGTCGCCTAGCTTGAAGGTACCCAGCAAGATCTGTTGGGTCAGGCTGGAGACCAGGTCATGGGCACGGCTGTGGCCGCGTTTGTGGGCTTGTTCGGTGGCCATGGTGTGATCCGATTGTTGTTGTGCTTGTACGACAAGTTAATCGATAAAAATATTTTTTGCCGATTTTTCCTGCGGTCAAGCCAGCGAGTAGTTTGTCTGTTTTTGCAAGATCGACGCATATAGGCTTTGCGTTAGCTTGTATTTTGTGATTTTTCCGATGTTGTTGATCTTGTCGTACAACTTCGCTGCGCATATGCTCCTCCCCACTGCCATGTCAGACAACCTCGACCCGCACAAAAACAATTAGTGGGAGATCCGCAAGTGAACGATACCCTCGCTCCGTCTGCCCGGAATGAAGGCGACGCCCTGGCCAGCGCCGTGGCCAAGGTCAAGCGCCACGTCCTGCCGCTGTTCGTCATCATGTTCATCGTCAACTACCTGGACCGCGTCAACATCGGCTTCGTCCGCCCCCATCTGGAAAGCGACCTGGGCATCAGCGCCGCGGCCTATGGCTTTGGCGCCGGCCTGTTCTTCATTGGCTACGCGTTGTTCGAAGTGCCCTCGAACATGCTGCTGCAGAAGGTCGGCGCAAGGCTGTGGCTGACCCGCATCATGTTCACCTGGGGGGTGGTGGCCACGGCCATGGCCTTCGTGCAGAACGAAACCCAGTTCTACGTGCTGCGCTTTCTGCTGGGGGTTGCCGAAGCGGGCTTCTTCCCCGGGGTGATCTACTACTTCACCCGCTGGCTGCCGGCCGCCGAGCGTGGCAAGGCGATTGCCATCTTCCTCAGCGGTTCGGCATTGGCGTCGCTGATTTCCGGGCCGCTGGCCGGCGCGCTGATGCAGATCCAGGGCCTGGGCATGCATGGCTGGCAGTGGATGCTGTTCATCGAAGGCATGGCCTCGGTGACGCTGTGCTTCTTCGTGTTCTTCTGGCTCGACTCCAGGCCGCAGGACGCCAAGTGGCTGAGCCAGGCCGAGCAGGAAGCACTGGTGGCCGCCATCGATCGCGAGCAACTTGAGCGCGAAGCGGTCGGCGCGGTCAGGCCATCGGCCTGGAGCCTGCTCAAGGACCGCCAGATCCTGCTGTTCTGCCTGATCTACTTCTGCATCCAGCTGACCATCTACGCCGCCACCTTCTGGCTGCCGAGCATCATCAAGCGCATGGGTGACCTCAGCGACCTGCAGGTCGGCTTCTTCAACTCGATCCCGTGGCTGATCTCGATCCTGGCCATGTATGCCTTCGCCGCCGGCTCGGCGCGCTGGAAGTTCCAGCAGGCCTGGGTCGCAGGTGCGCTGGTGATCGCTGCCATCGGCATGTTCATGTCCACCACGGGTGGGCCGGTGTTCGCCTTTGTCGCGGTGTGCTTCGCGGCGATCGGTTTCAAGTCGGCATCGTCGCTGTTCTGGCCGATCCCGCAGGGCTACCTGGATGCCCGCATCGCCGCAGCGGTGATCGCGTTGATCAACTCGGTCGGCAACCTCGGCGGCTTCGTCGCCCCCACCACCTTCGGCCTGCTGGAGCAGCAGACCGGTTCGATCCAGGGCGGCCTGTACGGCCTGGCGGTGACCTCGGTGCTGGCGGCCATTGCCATCTTCTTCGTACGCACTCGCCCAAAGGGCGCCCCTTCCGATGACCTCAAGGCCCCTTCGGCCCTGGGTCAGAGCCATTGATGACTGCGAGACAACAACCATGAACATGCAGACCCTTCACACCAGCACCCCCGTGGTCACTGATCTGCGCGTGATCCCCGTCGCCGGGCACGACAGCATGCTGCTCAACCTCAGTGGTGCCCATGGCCCGTTCTTCACCCGCAACGTAGTGGTGCTGCGTGACAGCGCCGGCAATACCGGGTTGGGCGAGGTGCCCGGCGGCGAGAAGATCCGCCAGACACTGGAGGACGCCCGCAGCCTGGTGGTCGGCCAGCCGATCGGCCATTACCAGCGCGTGCTCAATGCCATGCGCCAGACCTTCGCCAACCGTGACTCGGCTGGTCGCGGCCTGCAGACCTTCGACCTGCGCATCACCGTGCATGCGGTGACGGCCATCGAGTCGGCGCTGCTCGACCTGCTCGGCCAGCACCTGAACGTGCCGATGGCGGCACTGCTGGGCGAGGGGCAGCAGCGCGAGGCGGTGAAGATGCTCGGTTACCTGTTCTACATCGGCGACCGCCAGCAGACCGACCTTGCCTACCGCAACGAAGCCGATGCCGAGGATGACTGGTTCCGCCTGCGCCACGAAAAGGCCCTGACCCCGGACGCGGTGGTGCGCCTGGCCGAGGCCGCCAAGGCGCGCTATGGCTTCAGCGACTTCAAGCTCAAGGGCGGGGTGTTGCGCGGCGAGGAGGAGATGGAAGCGGTAACGGCGCTGGCCAAACGTTTCCCCGAAGCCCGCATCACCCTCGACCCGAATGGTGCCTGGTCATTGAAGGAGGCCATTGCCCTGTGCCGCGACAAGCACGATGTGCTGGCCTATGCCGAAGACCCGTGCGGTGCCGAGAACGGCTACTCGGGCCGTGAGGTGATGGCCGAGTTCCGCCGCGCCACCGGCCTGCCCACCGCCACCAACATGATCGCTACCGACTGGCGGCAGATGGGCCATGCGATCCAGTTGCAGTCGGTGGACATCCCGCTGGCCGACCCGCACTTCTGGACCTTGCAGGGTTCGGTACGGGTGGCGCAGATGTGCAACGACTGGGGGCTGACCTGGGGTTCGCATTCCAACAACCACTTCGATATCTCGCTGGCAATGTTCACCCAGGTGGCGGCTGCGGCGCCGGGGGAAATCACTGCGATCGACACCCACTGGATCTGGCAGGACGGTCAGCGCCTGACCCGCGAGCCACTGCGCATCGTCGACGGGCATGTGCACGTGCCGGCGCGGCCGGGGCTTGGGGTGGAGCTGGATGAAGACCAGTTGGCCAAGGCGCATGAGTGCTACCGCAACATGGGGTTGGGCGCGCGGGATGACAGCGTGGCAATGCAGTTCCTGATTCCGGGGTGGAGCTTCGATAACAAGCGGCCTTGCCTGGTGCGTTGAGGCATAGGGCCCTTTTGCGATTCCTGTTGCTAGTCCGGTGCTTCGAGCGTACCGGGCAGGCGTAGGCAGACGCCTGGCAACAGAGGCCCCGGGAGACCGGGGCTTTTTTGTGGCTGGCAGAAAGTGGTGATGGCTGCACCGGCCCTTTCGCGGGCTTGCCCGCTCCCACAGGTACACCACAGGTTTGAGGGGCGTGGAGTAACTGTGGGAGCGGGCGAGCCCGCGAAAGGGCCCGTACAGCCACAACACACTCAAATGAAAAACAAAAGCTCCAGACGGCCTGGTGACGGGATCGGGTATGCCATTCGCGACTTCTGACGTTAATGGGGATGCCCTGTCGTGATCGAACAGTTCCGGGGCGTTCTCGTGTAATTTCCCACAGCCCTGCGGGGCTTAAATGAAGCCCGACCTGCACTGACACGTTGCTCTGTGACGCGTGCCAAATATCAACAACAGAGCGCGAGTAACGTGTCGACTTATTGATTTCAAAGGAGATATTTTCGCCTACACCTGCCCGTCCATCCTTGTGTCAGTAAAAAGAGAACAACATCAATGAACACCGTGGGATCTGATGGCAACCTTGCACAAGGTTTCAAGCCACGTCACGTAACGATGCTGTCCATCGCCGGCATCATCGGCGCCGGACTTTTCGTCGGCTCTGGCCACGCCATCGCGGCAGCCGGGCCAGCTACCATAATTTCCTATTTCGTGGCCGGGACCTTGGTGGTACTGGTCATGCGCATGCTCGGCGAAATGGCCGTGGCACACCCGGACACCGGATCGTTTTCCACCTACGCCGAGCAGGCCATCGGCCGCTGGGCCGGCTACACCATCGGTTGGCTGTACTGGTGGTTCTGGGTACTGGTAATCCCGATCGAAGCGCTGGCCGCCGGGCATGTGCTGAACGCCTGGTTCCCGCAGGTGGACAGCTGGATATTCGCCCTGGCTTCGGTGCTGCTGCTGGCTGGTACCAACCTGTTCAGCGTGGCCAAGTACGGTGAGTTCGAGTTCTGGTTCGCCATTCTCAAGGTCACGGCCATTCTCGGTTTCATCGGCCTGGGTTTCGCCGCACTTATGGGCTGGCTGCCCAACCGCGAGGTCAGTGGCCTGAGCAGCTTGATGGCCGAGCACGGCGGCTTCGCGCCGAAGGGCTGGTCGGCCGTGGTTGGTGCGTTCATCACCGTGATGTTCAGCTTCATCGGCACCGAAGCGGTGACCATCGCCGCGTCCGAGTCGAGCGACCCGTCGCGCAACATCGCCAAGGCCACTCGCTCGGTGATCTGGCGCATCAGTACCTTCTACATCCTGTCGATCTTCGTGATCATTTCGGTGGTGCCGTGGAACGACCCGCAGCTGGCGGTGGTGGGTTCCTACCAGCGTGCGCTGGAAATCATGAACATCCCCAATGCAGCCTTCATGGTCGACCTGGTGGTGCTGGTGGCAGTGACCAGCTGCATGAACTCTTCGATCTACATTGCCTCGCGGATGATGTACTCGCTGGCCAAGCGCGGTGACGCACCGGCCATGCTCAACAAGACCTCCAAGGTCGGTGTGCCACGCGCTGCGGTATTCGGCAGCACGCTGATCGGCGCGGCCATTGCCATCCTCAATTACTTCGCGCCGAAGGGTGTGTTCGAGTTCCTGCTGGCCAGCTCCGGTGCTATTGCCTTGCTGGTGTACATGGTCATCGCGATTTCGCAGCTGCGCATGCGTCGTCGCCTGGAGCGGGAAAACACCGAGCTGAAGTTCCGCATGTGGCTGTTCCCGTACCTGACCTGGGCGGTGATCCTGTTCATTGGCGGGGCACTGGCGGTCATGATGTTCACGCCTGAACACCGGGCAGAGGTGAGCTCGACATTGGGCCTGGCGATCGTGATTTCCTTCCTGGGGATCGTGACCACGCGGGGCAATGCGCAACCTGTGGGGGTGCGTTCGATGGGGTGATTGAGTTCACCTGGCGGTAGGGCAAAGGGCACCAGTGGATGGGTGCCCTTTGTTTTTTCAGCCTTTCATCATCTTGATGTATCTGATTGCCGCCGGCGCTTTCTCGAAGCGCCGGTGGATCAGGCTAAGCCACGAGCTGGCCTGGCAGTCGACAATACGCCGGTAGTGCACCTGCGGCAGGCTGATGCGCTGCACCACCGATTCCGGCACCACTGCGATGCCTTGGCCGAGAGACACCAGGGTGATCACCGCCACCAGGCTGCCCGGCTGAGGGCCGAGCCTCGGGACGAAACCACCTTGTGCTGCCACTTCCAGCGTGCCGGAGATCTGTTCGGGCAGGATGAAGGTTTCATTGGCCAGGCGCGAGGCCGGGATCTGCGGCACTTCATTTATCCGTGAGCTGGCGGGCAGGGCGAGGACGAAACCTTCCTGGTGCAAGGCGATAGCTTCGAGTTCCTCGGGCAGCTCCATCGGCGAGCGCACATAGGCAAGGTCAAGCAGGCCGTCGCGGACCATACCGGGCAGTTCGGCCATGGGCAGTTCGCGAATGTTCAGGCGTACGCCGGGGCAGGTTTCGCTGTAGCGGCTGACTTGCTGCTGGAGCATGCCCGAGTACGCGGCCGAAGCCACATAGCCCAGTTCGATGCGCCCGCTTTCGCCTCGAGCGGCCCGTTGCGCGCCCAGTTGTGCAGCATCGAACTGGCGCACGGCATGTTCGGCCTCGATCAAAAGCGCCTGGCCCGCTGCGGTGAGGTTGACCTCGCGCTGGTTGCGCTCGAACAGGCGCACGCCCAGTTCGCGCTCCATGTCCTGGATCTGCCGGCTGAGCGTGGGCGGGGCGATGCCCAGCTGTTCGGCGGCACGGGTGAAATGACCGTGGCGGGCGACGCAGAGGAAGTAGCGGAAATGGCGGATTTCCATGGGTGTTACCTGCAGGGTAATGACGCGAGCCGCCGTGGCTAACAAGCCTGGGGGCTGGTGGCGTTATGGTGAGGCCAACACTACAAGGCTGGTGGCTTGGCGGCAAAGGCTGCCTGGGAATTGCAGGGGACTGCTTTGCAGTCCATCGCAGGTACAGGTATTGCGCAATCCTCGAAGGCGGTGCGGTCCCTGTAGGAGCTGGCTTGCCTGCGATGGGCTGCAAGGCAGCCCCGGCGATTTGACCAACCAGCCCTGCATCCGGAGCCTCACCATGCCCTCTGCGCGTTTCACCCTGCTCACCGCCTCCCTGGTCTGTGCCCTGATCATCCTCGACACCAACATCGTCGCGGTCAGCCTGCCCAGCATCGCCCGCGACCTGTCCGGCTCGTTTGCCGATATCGAATGGGTGGTCAGCGCCTACCTGCTGGCCTTTGCCGCCTGCCTGCTGCCCGCTGGCAGCCTGGCCGACCGCTTTGGCCGCCGCCGCATGCTGCTGCTCGGCCTGGCCCTGTTCGGCCTCGCCTCGCTGGCCTGTGGCGCGGCGCCCAACCTGCTGTTCCTCGACCTGGCCAGGGCAGCCAAGGGCGTTGGCGCGGCATTGCTGCTGACCTCGGCCCTGGCCGCGATCGGCAACCGCTTCCACCAACCCCAGGAACGCATGCGCGCCTGGGCCTTCTGGGGCGCCTGCATGGGCGCCACCATCACCTTTGCGCCGCTGCTGGGCGGGTTGATCGCCAGCACCCTTGGCTGGCGCTGGATCTTCTACATCAACCTGCCGTTGGTGGCAGTGCTCGCAGTGATGGTGCTGCGCAGTGTCGAAGAGTCCCGTGACAGCGCTGCGGCCCGGCTCGACCCATGGGGAAGCCTGACTTTCGCCGGCAGCCTGGGTTACCTGATCTGGGCAATGATCGATGCCAACCAGGTGGGCTGGGGCAGTGCGCAAACCCTGGGACGGCTGGTGATCAGCGCCTTCCTGTTCGGCCTGTTCGTCATGGTCGAGCGCAGCCAGGAACGGCCGATGATCGACCTGCGGCTGATGCGCAGCGGGCGCTTCGTTGGCGCCTTGCTGGGGATGTTTGCCTATGCTGCCTGCGCCCAGGTGATGATGACCCTGCTGCCGCTTTACTTGCAGAACGGCCTGCAGCTGTCGGCCCTGGCCGCAGGGGCGGGCATGCTGCCGTTTGCCGTGGCCATGCTGCTGACGCCACGCCTGGGCATGCGTCTGGCTGCACACTTGAGCCCGGCGCAGGTATTCGCACTCGGCCTGGTTTTGGTCGGGGCGGGTAACCTGCTGTGTGCCTGGGCCACTCAGCAAGGCGGTTACGGTACATTCGCCCTGGCAAGCCTGGTGCTGGGTGGCGGTGCCGGGCTGCTGAATGGCGATACGCAGAAGAACATCATGGCTTGCGTACCGCGTGAGCGTACCGGCATGGCTTCGGGGTTGAGTACAACCACGCGGTTCGGGGCGATCGTGCTGGCCATCGGTGGGTTGGGTGGTGTGCTGGCTGCACGTAGTGGGCAGTTGCTGTATGAGGCCATGGCTGCCGTGGCGCCTGGGCAATCGGGCCAGGTTTCCGCGATGGCTACCCGGGTTGCCGCGGGTGATTTGCAGGCGGCGTTGGCGTTGCTTGAGCCCAGGTTGCGGGAAACGGTGGCACCCTTGGCCCGCCAGGCGTTCATCGGGGGCTTCGAAGCCGTGTTGCAGGTCGCCGGTGTGGCGGCGCTGCTGTTCGCGATGCTGGTTGGCGTGTTGCTGAGCCGGCCGCTGCCGGTCGTGCCGGAAGTGTTGCTGGCTGAGAGGGAATCATGAAGCTGGCGGCGGGCATCACGACCTGGCGACTGGGGCGACCAGCGCTTGCTGTCACTCACGTGGTGGAAGCCGTGTTTGGGTTGAGAGCCCGGTGAAGAGCAAACCGGCGCAGGGAGTATCTTTGGGAAACGCCCTATGCGGAAAAGCCTGATTCTGACTTTGTGGGCTCGCACAACCCAAAATCCAGGCACAAAAAAAGACGCCCGAGGGCGTCTTCTTCTTTGGAATTTGGTGGAGCCGGGGGGATTTGAACCCCCGTCCGCCAGTACTCCGCTGTCGGTACTACATGCTTAGCCGTGTCTACTGAGTTAATCCGCAGCCGCCCGACGGGCAGGGTGCTTTGGACGAGTTGGGTAAGTTTTAGTCGCTTTGCCCCCAACGTGCTACACGACGATCCTGTTCTGTATGACAATCATTTCGGGTTTACAGGCATCCCCTGATGATTGCTGGAGCCGAAGCTACCAGAAGGTCGGGCTCGGCTGCTTACGCAGCGAGAGCGTACTCCGCCTCGAAGTTTTCGTCATTGGCAACTATAGAAAGTTGCAACAGTGGATTTACGAGTTCTGTTACCAACTCGGCATGCACCTAGAGTTTCGCTACCGGCGTCGAATCCTGATCGGCCCCACACTAGCTCTAAGCTAACGCACCTTACGGTACGTGAGGCTGAGTATACGCCATTGCGCGGGCGACGTCGACAGCCGGTCCGGTCGCCCGCTTTTGGGCTCACGCGCCGCTACCGCCGCCGCTGGTGCCGCTGCCTTTCTCCGTTTTTTCCAACCGCTCCAGGACTTTGCTGGTGATGGCGATGCATTCCTTGGTGTCCCCCGATGCCTGGGCAGCCTTGGCTTTGTCGACGTGCTCGGTGATGGCCTTGTCCAGGCCTTCGGAGGTGGCGCCGGCGGTGGCCATGCTGTCGTCGATCTTTTGCAGGTTGGCAGTGCAGAGGTCTTCGGCGGCGAACACCGGCGAAGCCAGCAGGGTGGCGGCCGCGAACAGGGCCGAAAGCGCGGTACCTTTCATGGGAGTCTCCTTCTGGGCCTCTGGAAGGTGGGCCTGTAAGGATGGACTGTGGAGGATTGGCGGGGGTTCAATCGGATGCTGGCGGGGGATGGCACCGGCTTTGCCGGTGTTCGCGGCTGAAGCCGCTCCTACAGGTAGGGCGTGCGCCCAAAGCCGGCGCTGTAACTGTGGGAGCGGGCATGCCCGCGAAGCAGGCTGCGCGGTGTATGGCACCGGCTGCGCCGGTGTTCGCGGGCTTGCCCGCTCCCACAGGGATTGCGGCAGCTATCAGGTTTTGCGTTAAACGGTCATATGCTGCGTGGCCGGGTGACGCGGTCTACAAGGTAGACCAGCCCGTGGTAATCGATGCCACTATGGCTGGACAGGCCGATCTCGCAGGTGCGGCTGGTGGAGATGCCTTCGCTGCAATATTGCACCGCATCCTTCAGGCTGCGCAGCGAGTGGGCGTTGAGCTCGGGGGTGGTGAAGCCTTTGTCACCGGCAAAGCCGCAGCAATGTATGCCCTCCGGGATCACCACCTGTTTGCTGCACCGCCGCGCCAGGTCGATCAGCGCCTGGCTTTCGCCCAGGTGCTGGGTGCTGCAGGTCACATGCACGGCCACTGGTTCGTCCTGGGGGGTGAACTCCAGGCGCTCGAGCAGGTGGGTGCGGATGAAGCGCACTGGGTCGTACAGGTCCAGCCGGGTGTCGCCCAGGTCCTGCACCAGGCGCAGGGTGCAGGGGCTTGTATCGCAGTAGATAGGGTCGAGGCCGCCGCGGCTGGCGTGCAGCAGGGCGGCAAGCAGTTCCTGGCGTTTGTGTTCGGCCTGCTCGGGGTAGCCCTTCGAGGCGAACGGTTGGCCGCAGCACAGGCTGTCGGCGTTGTCAGGGAACACCACCTGGTAGCCGGCCTTTTCCAGCAGGGCACGGGTCTTGTCCAGCAGCGAACTCTGCTCGCGGTCGGCATAGGCCGGGCCCATCACCCGCGAGACGCAGGCAGCCAGGTACACCACGCGAGGGCGGGCGTCGTTGCTGGCCGGGCCGAAGTCCAGTGGGCGCAGTGGTTGTGGCATCGCCGGGGTCCACTTTGGCAGGCGGCCTTTGCTGGCTTTGTTCAGCGAGGCGCTCAGGCGGCCCAGGCGTGGGGCGCCGAGCAGCTTGCGTGCGGTATTGGCGGCGGTCAGGGTCAGGCGCGCGCCGCCCAGGGCGGTGTGGAAGTGTTCGGCCAGCCAGTCGGCGGTTTTTTCGTGTTCGGCGGCCTGGCTGCGCAGTTTCTTCACCAGTTCGCCGGTGTTGATGCCAACCGGGCAGCGCTGGGCGCACAGGCCGGTGGCGGCGCAGGTGTCGATGCCCTGGTACTGGTAGGTCTGGCGCAATTCCCGGGTGTCGATGCCGGCGCGCTGTTTGGCCTGGATGTCACGCCACATGACGATGCGCTGGCGTGGGCTGAGGGTCAGGCCTTTGGAAGGGCACACCGGTTCGCAGAAGCCGCACTCGATGCACTTGTCGACGATCTCGTCGGCAGCGGGCAGCGGCTTGAGGTTCTTCAGGTGAATGTCCGGGTCTTCACTGAGCACCACGTCAGGGTTGAGGATGCCGTTGGGGTCGAGCAGGCGCTTGAGCTTCCACATCAGTTGATAGGCGTCGTGGCCCCACTCCAGCTCCACGAACGGTGCCATGTTGCGCCCGGTGCCGTGCTCGGCCTTGAGAGAGCCGCCGAACTCCACCGCGACCAGTTGCGCCACGTCGTCCATGAAGGCCTGGTAGCGTGCGACTTCCTCGGCGCTGTTGAAACCCTGGGTGAAGACGAAGTGCAGGTTGCCTTCCAGGGCGTGGCCGAAAATGATCGCTTCATCGTAGCGATGCTTGTCGAACAGCTGGATCAGGCGGTTGACGCCTTCGGCCAGTTGCTCGATGGGGAAGGTGACGTCTTCGATGATGACGGTGGTGCCGGTCTGGCGTACGGCGCCGACGGCGGGGAAGGTGTCCTTGCGGATTTTCCACAGCTGGTTGTACACGGCGGGGTCTTCGCTGAAGTCCACCTGCTGTTCCAGTGGGAAGTCGGCGATCGAGGCCATCACCTGTTGCAGCTGTTCATGCAGCAGGCTCTGGCTGGCGGCGCGGGATTCGATCAGCAGGGCGCAGGCGTTGTCCGACAGGCCTTTTACCCACAGTGGCATGCCGGGCATGTTCTGCACCGAGCGAAGGCTGCGGCGGTCGAGCAGTTCAACGGCCGAGACCGGCTGGCGCTTGAGCACGGTCACCGCGCGGCAGCAGCTTTCCACGCTGGGGAAAACCAGCAGTGCGCTGGCTTTGTGCGGGTGGTCGGGCACGGTGTCGTAGGTGACGGCACTGATGAAGCCCAGGGTACCTTCGGAGCCGACCAACAGGTGCTGCAGGATATCCAGCGGTTGGTCGTAGTCCACCAGTGCGTTCAGCGATAGGCCAGTGGTGTTCTTCAGCCGGTATTTGTGCCGGATGCGCTCGGCGAGTGCAGTGTTGGCGCGGGTCTCGCGGCCCAGGCGGGCCAGTGCTTCCAGCAGGCCGGCGTGACTGGCCTCGAACGCGGCGACGCTGGCCGGGTCTTCGCTGTCCAGGCGCGTGCCGTCGGCCAGCACCAGGCGCAGGCCGGCCAGGGTGTGGTAGGTATTCTGCGCCGTGCCGCAGCACATGCCGCTGGCGTTGTTGGCGACGATGCCGCCGATCTTGCAGGCGTTGATCGACGCCGGGTCGGGGCCGATCTTGCGCCCGAAGGGAGCCAGCCAGGCATTGGCCTGGGCGCCGATGACGCCGGGCTGCAGGCGGATCTGCTCGCCTTGGCCGCGGATTTCGCGGCCGTTCCAGTTATCGCCCAGCACGATCAGTACCGAGTCGCTGATGGCCTGGCCGGACAGGCTGGTGCCTGCGGCGCGGAAGGTGACCGGCACCCGCTCGCGCTGGGCCAGTTTGATCAGGCCGACCACTTCGTCTTCTGACTCGACGCGCACCACCAGCTTGGGGATCAGCCGGTAGAAGCTGGCATCGGTGCCGAAAGCCAAAGTGGAGGTGGGGTCGTCGAAGCGGCGTTCGGCGGGGATCAGGCGCTCGGCATCACGCAGGAACGCGGCGGGCAGGCTCATGCAGTCTCCTCGCGGGGCCGTGGCGTCTGTGCGCCCCATGCCCCGGGTCAATCAGGCGGTCGTTCTTGCGGGCGGTCAGGCGCCCAGTTCGCGTACCAGCGAGTCGCGGGTGATCTCGCTGATCGACTTGGCGCCGGTCAGCACCATCGCTACGCGCATTTCCTTTTCGAACAGCTCCAGCAGGTTTTTCACCCCGGCCTGGCCGTGCACGGCAAGGGCGTAGAGGAAGGCGCGGCCGATCAGTACGGTGTCGGCGCCGAGGGCGATCATGCGCACCACGTCGAGGCCGCTGCGGATGCCGGAATCGGCGAGGATCTTCAGGTCACCTTTGACCGCATCGGCAATTGCCGGCAGGGCGCGGGCACTGGACAGCACGCCGTCGAGCTGGCGACCGCCGTGGTTGGACACGACGATGCCGTCGGCACCGAACCTGACCGCATCGCGGGCGTCATCGGCATCGAGGATGCCCTTGATGATCATCGGGCCATCCCAGAACTCGCGGATCCACTCCAGGTCTTTCCAGGAGATCGACGGGTCGAAGTTGTTGGCCAGCCAGCCGATGTAGTCGGCAAGGCCGGTGGGGTTGCCACGGTAGGTGGAAATGTTGCCCAGGTCGTGTGGGCGCCCCATCACGCCGACATCCCATGCCCATTCGGGGTGGGTCATGGCTTGCAGCACGCGGCGCAGCGGGCCGTTCTTGCCGCTCATGCCAGAATGGGCGTCGCGGTAGCGGGCGCCGGGTGTCGGCATGTCGACAGTGAACACCAGGGTCTTGACCCCGGCGGCCTTGGCCCGCTCCAGGGCGTTGCGCATGAAGCCGCGGTCCTTCAGCACGTACAGCTGGAACCACATCGGCCGGTCGATGGCCGGGGCCACTTCTTCGATCGGGCACACCGACACCGTGGACATGGTGAACGGAATGCCGTGGGCCGCCGCCGCACGTGCCGCCTGCACTTCGCCACGGCGGGCGTACATGCCGGTGAGGCCGACCGGGGCCAGGGCCACCGGCATGCTCAGGGTTTCGTCGAACAGCTTGGTCTGCAGGCTGAGCTCGGACATGTTCTTCAGCACGCGCTGACGCAGGGCAATGCTGGCCAGGTCCGAGACGTTGTGGCGCAGGGTGTGCTCGGCGTAGGCGCCGCCGTCGGCATAGTGGAACAGGAAGGGAGGCAGCTTGCGTTGGGCCGCGGCGCGATAGTCGGTAGAGGCAGAAATGATCATGGATTCTCGCAGCGTTGCGTGTGGGGATTGCCGGGCGCGCGATGGCGCCCGGCCCCTTTCACTTTAGTGATGAACCAGCATGCCGGTCAGCCAGTAGGCCTGGATCAGAGTGATCAGGCCGACGATGGTGGCGAAGAACAGGCTGTGCTTGACGGTAAAGCGGAACAGGTCGGATTCCTTGCCAACCAGGCCGGTGGCGGCGCAAGCCACGGCGATCGACTGCGGCGAGATCATCTTGCCGGTCACGCCGCCGCTGGTGTTGGCCGCTACCAGCAGAGTGTCGTTGACCCCGATCTGGTGCGCGGTGGTGGCCTGCAGCGAGCTGAACAGGGCGTTGGACGAGGTGTCGGAACCGGTCAGGAACACACCCAGCCAGCCGAGGAACGGCGAGAAGAACGGGAACGCGGCACCGGTACCGGCCAGCACCAGGGCCATGGTCGAGGACATGCCCGAGTAGTTGGTGACGAAGGCGAAGGCCAACACCATGCCGATCGACAGGATTGGCCAGCGCAGCTCCCAGAAGGTTTCCTTGAAAGTGGTCAGACCAGTTTTGAAGTTGATCTTCAGCACGGCCATGGAGATCAGCGCCGAGAGGAAGATCGCGGTGCCGGTGGCAGAGATCGGGTCGAGCTTGAACACCGCTGGCATGGCGGTTGGCGCGGCGACGATCGGTGCGGTTTTGATCACCAGTTGGTCGAGGTGCGGGATGGCGAAGTTGAACACGAAATTGTACATCGCGCCGCCCGGGGCGAAGGCCGCCTTGAACGGTTTCAGGGTCCAGATGGTGACCAGCACGGTGAGGATCAGGAACGGCGACCAGGCCTTGAAGATCTCGCCAAAGCTGTAGGGGCTTGGTTGGCTGCCGCTTGGCTGGACCACGGCGGCACCGACGCTGCCCTTGGCTTCGGCGAACGAACGCTTTGGCTGCCAGACTTTCAGGAACAGGGTCAGGGCGATCAGGCTGGCCAGGGCCGAGGTGATGTCCGGAAGCTCCGGGCCGATGAAGTTCGAGGTGAAGTACTGGGTGACGGCGAAGCTCAGGCCGGCGACCAGGGCGGCAGGCCAGGTTTCCTTCACGCCACGCAGGCCGTCCATCATGAATACCAGCCAGAACGGTACGAACAGCGACAGCAGCGGCAGCTGGCGACCGGTCATGGCGCCAATGTGGAAGGCGTCGATACCGGTGACCTGGCCGGCCACGATGATCGGGATGCCCAAGGCGCCAAAGGCCACTGGCGCGGTGTTGGCGATCAGGCACAGGCCGGCGGCATACAGCGGGTTGAAGCCTAGGCCCACCAGCAGCGCGGCAGTGATTGCCACCGGTGCACCAAAGCCCGCCGCACCTTCCAGGAAGGCACCGAAGCAGAAACCGATCAGCAGCACTTGCAGGCGCTGGTCGTCGGTAATCGACAGCACCGAACTGCGGATCACTTCGAACTGGCCGCTCTTGACCGTGAGTTTGTACAGGAACACCGCGGCAACGATGATCCAGGCAATCGGCCAGAGGCCGTAGAGGAAGCCATAACCTGCAGCGGCGAATGCCATGTCGACAGGCATCTGGAAGGCGAAGATCGCCACCAGGATCGACAATGCGAGGGTGATGCTGCCGGCCACGTGGCCTTTGAGGCGGAACACCGCGAGGGCAAGGAAGAAGAAGACGATGGGGATGACCGCCGCCAGTGCGGACAGGCCAAGACTACCAAGCGGACTATAGATTTGTTGCCAGGTTTGCATATGGGGTGGCCCCTAATTGTTGTTGGTCAGGCACTGGCATTGGATAATTGGTAAGACCAATTTACAATGGCTGGGCGCTAGGTTAAAAGCGTCTTCGTGGGTGTGTCAATTTGTCCCGTGCAAAACTTTGGTCGTGTGCCGATGAGTGGGCATCTGATGGGCGGGGAAAATCGTCGGCTGGTGGGTGTTTGCAAGGCCCGGATCGGCGAGAATAGGCGCCCCCTGAAATCTGCCTGGGGTTTGTGGAGAGCATGTGATGGTTTTTGATCAGGTCCGCCAACGGCGCCTGTCCGACGACATCGTCGATCGGTTGGAAGGGATGATTCTGGAAGGTACGCTGACCTCGGGTCAGCGGCTGCCGGCCGAGCGCGTCCTTGCCGAGCAGTTCGGCGTGTCCCGCCCATCACTGCGTGAGGCGATCCAGAAGCTGGTGGCCAAGGGGCTGCTGGTCAGCCGCCAGGGTGGGGGCAATTTTGTCGCCGAGTCTCTGGGGTCCACTTTCAGCGACCCATTGCTGCAACTGCTTGAGCACAGTGCCGAGGCGCAGCGTGACCTGCTCGAATTCCGCCATACCCTGGAGGCGTCCTGCGCCTACTACGCGGCCCAGCGCGCCACCCAGCCGGACCGGGCGCGCCTCAAGGCGGCCTTCGATGCGCTGCAGGACTGCTATGCCAGGGCCGACGAAGTGACCCGGGCGGAGGAGGGCGCGGCTGATGCGCGCTTCCACCTGGCGATTGCCGAGGCCAGCCATAATGCCGTGTTGCTGCACACCATTCGGGGCTTGTTCGACCTGCTCAAGCGCAACGTGGTGACCAACATCGGCGGCATGTACCAGCAACGGACCGAGACCCGGGACATGCTGATAAGTCAGCACCGGGAGCTGTACCTGGCGATAGTCGAGGGCAGGGCGGAGGATGCGCGGGAAGTGTCCAGCCGGCACATTCTGTATGTGCAGGAGGTGCTGGAAGAGGCGCATGAAGAAGCGCAGCGAGTGGCGCGGGCGGAGCGGCGTAGCGGGCGTTGAGATCGGTGTTGGATTCTTCGCGGGCTTGCCCGCTCCTACAGGATATGCGCCGGACTCGAAGGCGGCGCGATACCTGTGGGAGCGGGCGAGCCCGCGAAGAGGCTAAGAAGAGGTATTACTCTTCCTTGCCCTTGTTTCGCACAGCCCGCTGCAGCTCGCGGTTGGAATCGCGTTCGCGCATGGTGTCGCGCTTGTCGAATTCCTTCTTGCCCTTGCCCAGTGCGATTTCGCACTTGATCAGGTGCTTGCTCCAGTACAGCGCCAGGGCCACGCAGGTGTAGCCTTTTTGCGCCACGGCCGCTTCCAGCCGCTCGAGCTCGCGCTTGTTCAGCAGCAGCTTGCGAGTGCGGATGGGGTCGGCTATGACGTGGGTGCTGGCCGTGGTCAGCGGGGTGATGTGGCTGCCGAACAGCCAGGCCTCACCGTCCTTCAGCAGCACGTAGCTGTCAGTCAGGTGCGCCTTGCCGGCTCGCAGGCTTTTTACTTCCCAGCCGGACAGGACCAGCCCGGCCTCGAACTTGTGTTCGATGAAGTAATCGTGTCGCGCCTTCTTGTTCTGCGCGATGGTCCCGGTCGGATGTTTCTTTTGTTTAGCCATAGGGGCGGCATTATAGGCAGTCGCCGCGTCGTCGGCTATGGGATTTCGGTGTGCTTGAGCCACTGCAATGAATACCGGACAATACAGCCCCTGTCTTTGCGACAGAACCTGTTTTCGGCACGCTGCGAAGCGCCGCCACCCAGCCTTGGAAGTGATGCCTGGATGACTACCCATATTCAACGCTCCGCCCTGCTGCCGTATCCCGCCCAGGCGCTCTATGATCTGGTCAACGATGTGGCCAGCTACCCGCAGTTTCTGCCTTGGTGCTCGGCCTCGACGGTGATCGAAGCCAGCGACACGCACATGCGTGCCAAGCTCGAAGTGGCCAAGGGCGGCATGAGCCAGCACTTCGTCACGCGCAATTTACTGGTGCCGGGGCAGTCTATCGAGATGAACCTGGAGGAGGGGCCGTTCACCCAGTTGCATGGCCTTTGGGTATTCAAGCCGCTGGGTGAAAAGGCCTGCAAGATCAGCCTGGACCTTTCGTTCGACTATGCTGGCCCGCTGGTGCGCGCGACTTTGGGGCCGCTGTTCAACCAGGCGGCAAATACGCTGGTGGATGCCTTTTGCCAGCGTGCCAAGCAACTGAATGCCTGACTGAAACAGCGGCAACAAAAAGCCCGGACCAGGTCCGGGCTTTTTTGTATCTGCTCGCCGCTTATTGAGGCGAGGTTTCCAGCGGCGCTGGAGTCGGGACCGGGGTGGTCTCGATGGTGTCGATTTCGCGCTGGATGGATTCTTCCACCGAACCTGGCTTGGCCGGTTTTTCTTCAGGCTGCGCGGTTGGCTGCTCTGGCTGGTTGGCCGGGCTGACCGTGGTGTCGCTGCTGCCGCCGAGGATTTCCTGGTCGCGGCTGACGCCTGGCATGAAGTCGCCGGACAGGCTCACCAACTGGTCGCTTTCGTTGAAGAACACGCTCATGCGTTCTTGCTGGCGTTTGCCGCCGCCTGGCTGCAGGCTGTACAGGTAATCCCAACGGTTGGTGTTGAAGGTGTCCTGGATTAGCGGGTTACCCATGATAAACCTTACTTGCCGGCGGGTCATTCCGGGGCGCAATTGGTCTATCATGTCTTGCGTAACGACATTGCCCTGCTGGATGTCGATTTTGTAAACCCCGGGAAACGAGCAACCGGCGAGTGCGAGCAGTCCCACTAGGGTGAGGCTGGTTAGCAAGAG
This sequence comes from Pseudomonas sp. S1(2024), assembly GCF_046557535.1. Lineage (NCBI taxonomy): Bacteria > Pseudomonadati > Pseudomonadota > Gammaproteobacteria > Pseudomonadales > Pseudomonadaceae > Pseudomonas > Pseudomonas sp. S1(2024). Next base: position 68,225 of record NZ_JBKGFP010000048.1, on the reverse strand, counting down.
CTTGGTGTTTTGCATCGGTGGGCGACTTCCACTATCTTGGCTGGACAACGTAAACCCCGATCATACCCGTATTAAGAGAAGCTGCGAAGCAGCATCGGCGAGAAAGCTGACCATGGTTGAAAATAGCGAATTGCGCAAAGCCGGTCTCAAGGTGACCCTGCCTCGAGTCAAGATCCTTCAGATGCTCGACTCTACCGAGCAGCGTCACATGAGCGCCGAGGATGTCTACAAGGCGCTGATGGAGGCTGGCGAGGACGTGGGCCTGGCCACCGTCTACCGCGTACTGACCCAGTTCGAAGCGGCGGGTCTGGTGGTTCGCCACAACTTCGACGGCGGTCATGCGGTGTTCGAACTGGCCGATGGCGGTCATCACGACCATATGGTCAATGTGGAGACCAGTGAAGTCATCGAGTTCATGGATGCCGAGATCGAGAAACGCCAGCGCGAAATCGTGGCCGAGCATGGCTACGAGCTGGTGGATCACAATCTGGTCCTGTACGTACGTAAAAAGAAGTAACGATTTTTATCGTTATGAATGACAAAGGCGACCTTCGGGTCGCCTTTGTGCTTTCTGGGGCTGGAAGTGTGTTGTCGGTGCTGGCCTCTTCGCGGGCACGCCCGCTCCCACAGGTACACCACAGATTTCAGGTCCTGTGATCATCCTGTGGGAGCGGGCGTGCCCGCGAATGGGCCTGAAAAAGAAGGGGTCAGGCCTTGCCGCTCACCACCATCTTGCGCGCATGCGCCAGGGATTCCTTGGTCAGGTCTATGCCGCCCAGCATCCGCGCCACTTCCTCCACTCGCTCACGTTTGCCCAGGTTGGCCACGGCGGTGTGGGTGGTGTCGCTGTTGCGCACCTTGTGCACGAACAGGTGGTGATGCCCTTGTGCCGCCACCTGCGGCAGGTGGGTAACGGTCAGCACCTGGCCGCGTTCGCCCAGGCGGCGCAGCAGTTGGCCGACGATTTCGGCAGTAGGCCCGCCGATACCGACGTCGACTTCGTCGAACACCAGGGTTGGAATGCGTGAAGTCTGCGCGGTAATTACCTGGATCGCCAGGCTGATGCGGGACAGTTCGCCACCTGAAGCCACCTTGGCCAGGCCCTTGAGCGGTTGGCCAGGGTTGGCGCTGACCAATAGCTCGATCTGCTCCAGGCCATGGGGCGAAAGGTCTGCTCCTTCATTGGGTGTAAGTGCGATACAGAAGCGCCCGCCAGGCATGCCCAGGCGCTGGATCTCCTGCTCGACGGCCACCGCCAACTGTTGGGCGGCCTGCTGGCGCAGCGCGCTGAGCTCGAGCGCCTTCTCTTTATAATGCTGGGCGAAAGCGGCCAGTTCTTCACCCAATCGCTCGATCGACTCATCACTGGCGTTCAGGCCCTCCAGCTCTTCCATCAGTTGCTGCTGCAGGTGGGGCAGTTCGGTTGGGTGCACTCGGTGTTTGCGTGCCAGCGTATAGATAGTGTCGAGGCGTTCTTCCAGTGCCTGCAGGCGCATGGGGTCGGCGTCGAAGTTGTCGAGGAAACGATTGAGCTCGCCCACGGCTTCCTCGACCTGAATCTGCGCGCTGGCGATCAGGTTGGCCGCTTCGCCCAGTGCCTTTGGCGAGTTGGGGGCGGCACCCAGGCGGTTGAGGCTGGAGGTGAGGGCGCTGAGCACGTTGCCCGAATCGCTTTCGCTGCACTGGTCGATGACCTGGCGGCAGATGCCGAACAAGGCTTCGGCGCTGGTCAGGTTCTTGTGTTCCTGCTCCAACTGCTCCAGTTCGTATTCACCCAGGCCGAGGTTGTCCAGTTCCTCCAACTGGTAGCTCAGTAGCTGATGGCGGGCGCGCTGCTCATCGCCGGAGTTGGACAGGCGCTCCAGCTCCAGGCGGGTCTGGTTCCAGCGCTTGGCCGCCAGCTGTACCTGACGGGCCAGGTCGACGGCGCCGGCGTACTCGTCGAGCAGGCGGCGATGGGTGTCGGTCTTGAGTAGTGACTGGTGCTCGTGCTGGCTGTGGATATCGATCAGCAGCTCGCCCAGTGCCTTGAGGTCGCCGAGCGGGCAGGGGGTGCCATTGATGTAGCCGCGGCTGCGGCCTTCGGCGGTGATCACCCGGCGCAGGATGCACAGGCCGTCGTTGTCCAGGTCACGCTCGGCCAGCCAGGCATGCGCCTCGGGGATGTCCACCAGGTCGAAGGTGGCGAGGATGTCTGCCTTGTCCGTGCCGGGGCGCACCACGCCACTGTCGGCCCGGTCGCCCAGGGCCAGACCGAGGGCATCGAGCATGATCGATTTGCCTGCACCGGTCTCACCGGTGATGACGGACATGCCTCGGGCGATCTCGAGGTCGAGGTGCTCGACGATGGCGTAGTTGTGAATGGACAGGTGCACCAGCATGGGGCGGCTCCCGAAAGTCAGGTCTGGTTATTTATACAGTACTTTTTTCGGGCCTGCCAATGCCCCTTGGCAGATTCTGTTGCAGCCGGGAAAACGACCTTGCCCCTTGAAGCTGGTTTTTCCGGCCCCATATAGCCGACATCAAAGGCGAGCCTGGCTCGCAGTCCACAAAATTGCGCAGGAGAGACCCCATGGCTGACGAACAGCTGAACGAGAAAGACCTTAACGTCGAAGAGACCGGTGCAGGTAATGCTGCCGATGCCCGCGTCCTGGAACTCGAGGAGCAGCTGGCCGCCGCCAAGGACCAGGCGCTGCGCGCCGTTGCCGACGTGCAGAACGCTCGTCGTCGTGCCGAGCAGGATGTCGAGAAAGCCCACAAGTTTGCCCTCGAGAAGTTCTCGGGCGACCTGCTGCCGGTGATCGACAGCCTGGAACTGGCCCTGGCGCACTCCAGTGCCGACGATGAGCACGTCAAGCAGATCCGCGAGGGTGTCGAGCTGACCCTGAAGATGTTCCAGGACACTCTCAAGCGCTACAACCTCGAAGCAGTCGACCCGCACGGCCAGCCGTTCAACCCAGAGCACCACCAGGCCATGGCCATGCAGGAAAACGCCGAAGTGGAGCCGAACAGCGTGCTGAACGTGTTCCAGAAGGGCTATCTGCTCAACGGTCGTCTGCTGCGCCCCGCCATGGTGGTGGTCAGCAAGGCGCCAAGCGCGGCGCAACCCTCGATCAATGAAAAGGCTTGAAATCCATCCGGGCATCCCCATCTAGGTGTCAAGCCTTCAAGTATTACCGCAGTTGGCCAAAGTAGTCGCTGCTACCAAATTCAAGTTTCGGGAGAGTTAACATGGGTAAAATCATCGGTATCGACCTGGGGACCACCAACTCGTGCGTCTCTGTTCTGGAAAACGGTAACGTCAAGGTCATCGAAAACGCCGAAGGTGCGCGTACCACCCCTTCGATCGTGGCCTACGCCAATGACGGCGAAATCCTGGTTGGTCAGTCGGCCAAGCGTCAGGCGGTCACCAACCCGCACAACACTCTGTTCGCAGTGAAGCGCCTGATCGGCCGCCGCTTCGAAGAAGATGTTGTACAGAAAGACATCAAGCTGGTGCCTTACAAGATCGTCAAGGCCAGCAATGGCGACGCCTGGGTGCAGGCCAGTGGCAAAGACATGGCTCCGCCGCAGATCAGCGCCGAAGTCCTGAAGAAAATGAAGAAAACCGCCGAAGACTACCTCGGCGAGCCAGTTACCGAAGCGGTCATCACCGTTCCGGCCTACTTCAATGACAGCCAGCGTCAGGCCACCAAGGATGCCGGTCGCATCGCTGGCCTGGATGTAAAACGCATCATCAACGAGCCAACTGCCGCTGCACTGGCTTACGGCATGGACAAGGCCAAGGGCGACCACACCGTCATCGTTTATGACTTGGGTGGTGGTACCTTCGACGTTTCGGTCATCGAGATTGCCGAAGTCGACGGTGAGCACCAGTTCGAAGTACTGGCTACCAACGGCGACACCTTCCTGGGTGGCGAAGACTTCGACATGCGCCTGATCGACTACCTCGTCGACGAGTTCAAGAAAGAGTCCGGCATGGACCTGAAGAACGATCCGCTGGCACTGCAGCGTCTGAAAGAAGCCGCTGAAAAGGCCAAGATCGAACTGTCCTCCGCTCAGTCGACCGACGTAAACCTGCCGTACATCACTGCAGACGCTACCGGTCCGAAGCACCTGAACGTGAAGATTTCCCGCGCCAAGCTGGAATCGCTGGTCGAAGACCTGGTTGCCCGTACCATCGAGCCTTGCCGTATCGCCCTGAAGGACGCCGGTATCGATGCAAGCAAGATCGACGACGTGATCCTGGTCGGTGGCCAGACCCGTATGCCGCTGGTGCAGAAAGCCGTTGCCGACTTCTTCGGTAAAGAAGCGCGCAAGGACGTCAACCCGGACGAAGCCGTGGCCATGGGTGCTGCCATCCAGGGCGCGGTGCTGGCTGGTGACGTCAAGGACGTACTGCTGCTGGACGTCAGCCCGCTGACCCTTGGTATCGAAACCATGGGTGGCGTAATGACTTCGCTGATCGAGAAGAACACCACCATCCCGACCAAGAAGTCGCAGGTGTTCTCGACTGCCGACGACAACCAGGGTGCCGTGACCATTCACGTGCTGCAGGGTGAGCGCAAGCAGGCTGCACAGAACAAGTCGCTGGGCAAGTTCGACCTGGCTGACATTCCGCCGGCTCCACGTGGCGTTCCGCAGATCGAAGTAACCTTCGACATCGACGCCAACGGCATCCTGCACGTCAGCGCCAAGGACAAGGCTACCGGCAAGTCGCAGTCGATCGTGATCAAGGCCAACTCCGGCCTGTCGGACGAAGAGATCGAGCGCATGGTGCGTGACGCCGAGGCCAACGCCGAGGAAGACCGCAAGTTCGAAGAGCTGGCCGCTGCCCGTAACCAGGGTGATGCGCTGGTTCACTCGACCCGCAAGATGGTCGCTGACGCTGGTGACAAGGTTACCGCTGAAGAGAAAGCCGCCATCGAGGCTGCCGTTGTTGCCCTGGAAGCCGCTGTCAAAGGCGACGACAAGGCTGCCATCGACGCCAAGGTCGAGGAGCTGTCCAAGGTTTCGGCGCCGGTTGCCCAGAAGATGTACGCCGAGCAGTCGGCCGAACAGCCTCAGGGCGGCGCACAGCAGGCCGAGCCGGAAGCCAAGCACGATGACGTGGTTGACGCTGAGTTCGAAGAAGTGAAAGACAACAACAAGCAGTAATCCCTGCATGTTGTCGGCCAGTTCACCGCCGTTTGGTGGTGAGCTGGTAGGATGTCGCCGCGCGGGGGCTTGCTCCCGCGTTGGCGTATCTGGAATTCGAGAATTTTTACAGCATCTGTCAGTGGCCCTGATGGGCAAAGGGCGGGTGCTGATGGCGCGGCGTAGATGCCAGACGCCCAACAAGGTGCAAATGACCTATGTCCAAGCGTGATTATTATGAGGTATTGGGTGTCGAGCGCGGCGCCAGCGAATCAGACCTCAAGAAGGCTTACCGTCGCCTGGCGATGAAGTACCATCCGGACCGCAACCCAGGCGACAAAGAGTCGGAAGACAAGTTCAAGGAGGCCAACGAGGCCTACGAAGTGCTGTCTGACGCCAGCAAGCGCGCTGCGTTCGACCAGTACGGTCATGCGGGTGTGGACCCGAGCATGGGTGGTGGTGGCGCCGGTTTCGGTGGTGCCAACTTCTCCGACATCTTCGGTGATGTGTTCAGCGACTTCTTCGGGGGTGGCCGTGGCGGCTCGCGTGGTGGTGCTCAGCGCGGCAGTGACCTGCGCTACACCCTGGAACTGAACCTGGAAGAAGCGGTACGTGGCACCACGGTCAGCATCCGTGTGCCCACGCTGGTCAACTGCCAGCCGTGCGACGGCTCCGGTGCCAAGAAGGGCTCGACCCCGTCTACCTGTCCGACTTGTGGCGGTATCGGCCAGGTGCGCATGCAGCAAGGCTTCTTCTCGGTACAGCAGACCTGCCCGCGCTGCCATGGCCAGGGCAAGATCATTACCGACCCATGCACCTCGTGCCACGGCGAAGGTCGTGTCGAGGAATACAAGACGCTGTCGGTCAAGGTGCCGGCAGGTGTCGATACTGGCGACCGCATCCGCCTGTCGGGCGAGGGCGAGGCTGGTACCCATGGTGGCCCGACCGGCGACCTGTATGTAGTGATCAACGTGCGTGAGCACGAGATCTTCCAGCGTGATGGCAAGCACCTGTACTGCGAAGTGCCAATCAGCTACACCGATGCTGCCTTGGGTGGCGAACTGGAGGTGCCGACCCTCGATGGTCGGGTGAAGCTGAAGATCCCGGAGGGTACCCAGACCGGCAAGCAGTTCCGCCTGCGCGGCAAGGGTGTTGCTCCGGTGCGCGGTGGTGGTGCGGGCGACCTGCTGTGTCGTGTGGCGGTGGAAACCCCGGTCAATCTCAGCCGTCGTCAGCGCGAGTTGCTCGAAGAGCTGCGTGATTCGCTGGAAGGCGATAGCTCTCACTCGCCCAAGGCCAGTGGCTGGTTCGATGGCGTGAAGCGCTTCTTCGGCGATCTCTGACAAGGAAATGGCTATGCGACGTATTGCAGTGATGGGCGCGGCAGGGCGGATGGGCAAGACCCTCGTCGAAGCCGTGCAGCAGCAGGCTCCCCAGGCGGGCCTGACGGCGGCGATCGACCGTCCGGACAGCTCGCTGGTGGGGGCTGATGCTGGTGAGCTGGCGGCCCTGGGCCGTATTGGTGTGCCGATTTCCGACGACCTTGGCAAGGTGGTCGATGAGTTCGACGTGCTGATCGACTTCACCCACCCTTCGGTAACCCTGAAGAACCTGGCGTTCTGCCGCAAGGCGGGCAAGGCCATGATCATCGGCACCACTGGCTTCACTCCTGAAGAGAAGCAGCAGCTGGCCGAAGCCGGCAAGGAAATCCCTATCGTCTTCGCCGCCAACTTCAGTGTCGGCGTCAACCTGTGCCTGAAGCTGCTGGATACCGCGGCGCGCGTGCTGGGTGACGATGTGGATATCGAAATCCTCGAAGCGCACCACCGGCACAAGGTCGATGCGCCGTCGGGCACCGCGCTGCGCATGGGTGAAGTGGTTGCCCAGGCGCTGGGTCGCAACCTGCAGGAAGTGGCCGTGTATGGCCGTGAAGGGCAGACCGGTGCACGTGAGCGTAAGACCATCGGCTTCGCCACCGTGCGTGCCGGTGATGTGGTGGGTGACCATACCGTGCTGTTCGCCGCTGAAGGCGAGCGCGTCGAGATTACCCACAAGGCTTCCAGCCGCATGACCTTCGCCAAGGGCGCCGTGCGTGCGGCGCTGTGGCTGGACGGGCGTGTGCCTGGCCTGTATGACATGCAGGATGTGCTCGAGCTGCGTTAAGCAGTTGGAGTGGTGTTGGCTTCTTCGCGGGCTTGCCCGCTCCCACAGGGATAGCGCCATGCCTGAGGGCAACGCTGTACCTGTGGGAGCGGGTTTACCCGCGAAGAAGCCGGCGCCGATGTCAGCCTGTCGCATTGATGTGTTTTAGAGGCACATCCGCGGTAGACCGAAAACGCACTTTTCTGTAAGCTACAGCTTTAGTGTGTCCACTAAAAGCGCGCAGCGAATTGAATTCAGCACATGAAAGCGGGGTGACGTGTCCATACGTCACTCCGCTTTTTTGCAACCTGCGATCGCCCTTTCATGCTTGATTTACGGGAGGTCTTCTTGACAAAGCCAGCCATACTCGCCCTTGCCGACGGCAGTATTTTCCGCGGTGAAGCTATCGGTGCCGACGGTCAGACCGTTGGTGAGGTGGTATTCAACACCGCTATGACCGGCTACCAGGAAATCCTTACAGACCCTTCCTATGCGCAGCAAATCGTTACCCTGACCTACCCGCACATCGGCAATACCGGTACTACCCCGGAAGACGCCGAGTCGAACCGCGTCTGGTCCGCTGGCCTGGTCATTCGTGACCTGCCGCTGCTGGCCAGCAACTGGCGTAACACCCAGTCGCTGCCTGAGTACCTCAAGGCCAACAACGTCGTCGCCATCGCCGGTATCGACACCCGTCGCCTGACCCGAATCCTGCGTGAAAAGGGCGCTCAGAACGGTTGCATCCTCGCCGGTGACAACATCAGCGAAGAAGCCGCCATCGCCGCTGCCCGCGCCTTCCCGGGCCTGAAGGGCATGGACCTGGCCAAGGTCGTTTCCACCAAGGAACGCTACGAGTGGCGCTCCAGCGTGTGGGAACTGAAGACCGACAGCCATCCGACCATCGAAGCCGCTGACCTGCCTTACCACGTGGTCGCCTTCGACTACGGCGTCAAGCTGAACATCCTGCGCATGCTGGTTGCCCGTGGCTGCCGCGTGACCGTGGTGCCGGCCCAGACTCCGGCCAGCGAAGTGCTGGCACTCAACCCGGACGGCGTTTTCCTGTCCAACGGCCCTGGTGACCCCGAGCCTTGCGACTACGCCATCCAGGCGATCAAGGAAATCCTCGAGACCGAGATCCCGGTATTCGGTATCTGCCTGGGCCATCAGCTGCTGGCCCTGGCTTCTGGCGCCAAGACCGTGAAAATGGGCCATGGCCACCACGGTGCCAACCACCCGGTCCAGGATCTGGACACCGGTGTGGTCATGATCACCAGCCAGAACCACGGCTTTGCCGTTGACGAGGCCACCCTGCCGGGCAACGTCCGCGCCATCCACAAGTCGCTGTTCGACGGCACCCTGCAGGGTATCGAGCGTACCGACAAGAGCGCGTTCAGCTTCCAGGGCCACCCTGAAGCGAGCCCAGGCCCGACCGACGTCGCGCCACTGTTCGATCGTTTCATCGATGCCATGGCCAAGCGCCGCTGAGCATCCTGCTTCAAGGCCCCGGGCCGGCTTGCGCCGCGCCCGGAAGCGCCTGACCCAGATTGTTCAAAGCGGCTTGCCGACTGACCCCGGATTTGAGTGACAACCATGCCAAAACGTACAGACATCAAAAGCATCCTGATTCTCGGCGCTGGCCCGATCGTGATCGGCCAGGCCTGCGAATTCGACTACTCCGGCGCCCAGGCCTGTAAAGCCCTGCGCGAGGAAGGTTTCCGCGTCATCCTGGTGAACTCCAACCCAGCCACCATCATGACCGACCCGGCCATGGCCGACGCCACCTACATCGAGCCGATCAAGTGGCAGTCGGTGGCCAAGATCATCGAGAAAGAGCGCCCGGACGCACTGCTGCCGACCATGGGTGGCCAGACTGCACTGAACTGCGCCCTGGACCTGGAGCGCCACGGCGTTCTGGAAAAGTTCGGCGTGGAAATGATCGGTGCCAACGCCGATACCATCGACAAGGCCGAAGACCGCTCGCGCTTCGACAAGGCGATGAAGGACATCGGCCTGGAGTGCCCGCGCTCCGGTATCGCCCACAGCATGGAAGAAGCCAACGCCGTCCTCGAACGCCTGGGCTTCCCGTGCATCATCCGTCCGTCGTTCACCATGGGCGGCACCGGTGGTGGTATCGCCTACAACCGTGAAGAATTCGAAGAAATCTGCGCCCGTGGCCTGGACCTGTCGCCGACCAAGGAACTGCTGATCGACGAATCGCTGATCGGTTGGAAGGAATACGAGATGGAGGTGGTCCGCGACAAGAAGGACAACTGCATCATCGTCTGCTCGATCGAGAACTTCGACCCGATGGGCGTGCACACCGGTGACTCGATCACCGTTGCCCCGGCACAGACCCTGACTGACAAGGAATACCAGATCATGCGCAACGCCTCCCTGGCGGTGCTGCGTGAAATCGGTGTTGAAACCGGCGGTTCCAACGTGCAGTTCGGTATCTGCCCGAACACTGGCCGCATGGTCGTGATCGAGATGAACCCGCGCGTTTCGCGTTCCTCGGCGCTGGCCTCCAAGGCCACTGGCTTCCCGATCGCCAAGATCGCTGCCAAGCTGGCTGTCGGCTACACCCTCGACGAACTGCAGAACGACATCACCGGCGGCCGCACCCCGGCGTCCTTCGAGCCGTCGATCGACTACGTCGTCACCAAGCTGCCGCGCTTCGCCTTCGAGAAATTCCCGAAAGCCGACGCCCGCCTGACCACCCAGATGAAGTCCGTGGGTGAAGTCATGGCCATCGGCCGTACCTTCCAGGAGTCTCTGCAGAAAGCTCTGCGCGGCCTGGAAGTCGGCGCCTGCGGCCTCGACCCGAAAGTCGACCTGGCCAACCCCGAAGCCAGCAGCATCCTCAAGCGCGAGCTGACCGTACCGGGCGCCGAGCGTATCTGGTACGTGGCTGACGCCATGCGTGCCGGCATGACCTGCGAGCAGATCTTCGACCTGACCGGCATCGACATGTGGTTCCTGGTGCAGATGGAAGACCTGATCAAGGAAGAAGAGAAGGTCAAGACCCTGGCCCTGTCGTCGATCGACAAGGACTACATGCTGCGCCTCAAGCGCAAGGGCTTCTCTGACCAGCGCCTGGCCAAGCTGTTGGGTATCACCGACAAGAACCTGCGCCGTCACCGCCACAAGCTGGAAGTGTTCCCGGTGTACAAGCGCGTCGACACCTGCGCTGCCGAATTCGCTACCGACACCGCCTACCTGTACTCCACCTATGAGGAAGAGTGCGAGGCCAACCCGTCGACCCGCGACAAGATCATGATCCTGGGTGGCGGCCCTAACCGTATCGGCCAGGGTATCGAGTTCGACTACTGCTGCGTACACGCCGCACTGGCGCTGCGTGAAGACGGTTACGAGACCATCATGGTCAACTGCAACCCGGAAACCGTCTCCACCGACTACGACACATCCGACCGCCTGTACTTCGAGCCGCTGACCCTGGAAGACGTGCTGGAAGTGTGCCGTGTCGAGAAGCCGAAAGGCGTGATCGTCCACTACGGTGGCCAGACCCCGCTGAAACTGGCCCGCGCCCTGGAAGAAGCCGGCGTACCGATCATCGGTACCAGCCCGGATGCCATCGACCGCGCTGAAGACCGCGAGCGCTTCCAGCAGATGGTTCAGCGCCTGAACCTGCTGCAGCCGCCAAACGCCACCGTGCGCAGCGAAGAAGAAGCCATCAGCGCTGCTGGCGGCATCGGCTATCCGCTGGTAGTGCGCCCGTCCTACGTACTGGGCGGCCGTGCCATGGAAATCGTCTACGAGCTGGACGAGCTCAAGCGCTACCTGCGCGAAGCTGTGCAGGTGTCCAACGACAGCCCGGTACTGCTCGACCACTTCCTCAACTGCGCCATCGAGATGGACGTGGATGCGGTGTGCGACGGCACCGATGTGGTGATCGGCGCCATCATGCAGCACATCGAGCAGGCCGGCGTTCACTCCGGCGACTCGGCATGCTCCCTGCCACCGTACTCGCTGAGCAAGGAAGTGCAGGACGAAGTCCGCGTACAGGTCAAGAAGATGGCCCTGGAGCTGGGCGTGGTCGGCCTGATGAACGTGCAACTGGCCCTGCAGGGCGACAAGATCTATGTGATTGAAGTCAACCCGCGCGCCTCGCGTACCGTGCCGTTCGTCTCCAAGTGCATCGGCACCTCCCTGGCGATGATCGCGGCCCGCGTCATGGCCGGCAAAACCCTGAAAGAGCTGGGCTTCACCCAGGAAATCATCCCGAACTTCTACAGCGTCAAGGAAGCCGTCTTCCCGTTCGCCAAGTTCCCGGGGGTTGACCCGATCCTCGGCCCTGAGATGAAATCGACCGGTGAAGTCATGGGTGTCGGTGACAGCTTCGGTGAAGCCTTCGCCAAAGCCCAGATGGGTGCCAGCGAAGTACTGCCGACCGGCGGTACCGCATTCATCAGCGTGCGTGACGACGACAAGCCGCAAGTGGCTGGCGTTGCCCGCGACCTGATCGCCCTGGGCTTCGAAGTGGTTGCAACTGCCGGCACTGCCAAGGTTATCGAAGCGGCTGGCCTGAAAGTGCGCCGTGTGAACAAGGTGACCGAAGGTCGCCCGCACGTGGTCGACATGATCAAGAACGACGAAGTGTCGCTGATCATCAACACCACCGAAGGCCGCCAGTCGATCGCCGATTCCTACTCGATTCGTCGCAATGCGCTGCAGCACAAGATTTACTGCACCACTACCATTGCGGCCGGTGAAGCCATCTGCGAGGCGCTGAAATTCGGTCCGGAAAAGACCGTTCGTCGCCTGCAGGATCTGCATGCAGGACTGAAAGCATGAGCATTACCAAGTACCCGATGACCGTCCAGGGCGCTCGCGCCCTGGAAGAGGAGCACCTGTTCCTGAGCAAGACCGAGCGCCCGCGCCTGAGCCAGGCCATCGGCGAAGCACGTGAACTGGGCGACCTCAAGGAAAACGCCGAATACCATGCCGCCCGTGAAGAGCAGGGCATGGTCGAGGCGCGTATCCGCGATATCGAAGGCCGCCTGCAGAACTCGGTGGTGATCGACGTGACTACCATCCCTCACACCGGCAAGGTGATTTTCGGTACCACCGTGGTACTGGCCAACACCGAAACCGATGAAGAGGTGTCCTACCAGATCGTCGGCGAGGATGAAGCCGACGTTAAACAGGGCAAGCTCTCGAGCGGAGCGCCGATTGCCCGTGCCATCATCGGCAAGGAAGAAGGTGATACTGTCGTCGTCAAGACGCCTAGCGGCACGGTCGAGTACGAGATTGTCGAAGTCAAGCACATCTGACCGGCGCCTGCGGGCGCCATCCCTCGAGGGGATCCTATGGCAGCTGGCCCAGGTTTTCTGGGTCGGTGGCTTGTGGGTGTTTCACGTGGGGTTGGTGCCCGCGCTCAAGGTCAGTGGCCTGGCGCCGCTGCTGGTGCAGGATATCGCCGGGCAGATCGACCGCTGGTTGATCGGTGTGGCGCTGCTTGGCTTGTTGACCCAGCTGGCGGTGCTGGCAAGGGTGGACGGCCTGTCGGCCTGGTGGCAGCAGTTCCGTGGCCAGATGCTGTTGCTCGGCTTCGGTGCCTGCGTGGGGTATTACACCTTGCGCTACGGTATTTCCGTTGGCGAGCGCTGGCAGCTGCTCTGTTTCCTGGTGCTGGGCTTTTCCGGCATCGTGCTGGTGGCCCAGCCGGTTCCGGTCAAGGTGCGCCGCTAAGCGGCTCGAGATCGCTGGGGCCGCTTCGCGGCCCATCGCCGGCAAGCCGGCTCCCACACCGACCGCATCGAATTCAGGCCATGCGCCGTACCTGTGGGAGCTGGCTTGCCGGCGATGGGCTGCGCAGCAGCCCCTTTGCCGTTACTTGTAACGGTGGATATTGGACAGCTGCTTGTTCGGCTGTGGGTTCTTGCGGTAGATCAGGGCTTTCTTGCCAATGGTCTGCACCAGTTCGGCACGGCCGGCCTTGCACAGTTCGGCAATGGTCTCGGCGCGCTCTTCGCGGTCTTCCGAGCGAATTTCGACCTTGATCAGCTCATGGTCGACCAAGGCGCGCTCCAGTTCGGCGATGACGCCTTCATTCAAACCGTTGCCAGCGACGATCAGGACCGGCTTCAGGTCATGACCAATGGACTTGTATTGCTTCTTCTGCTCGTTATTGAGCGGCATAATCTGACCCTTTCCGTCTGATTCTGTAAAATTGACCGGCATTTTACCCGAGGGCCACCGGCTCCGCCCAGTCAATCACGACGCATATCATCGAGGTGCCCCGTGGTACAACGTTCCAAAAGCAGCGCAAACTGGCTGCGAGAGCATTTCAACGATCCTTTTGTGAAACAGGCACAAAAGGACGGCTACCGCTCGCGTGCGAGCTACAAACTGCTGGAGATCCAGGAAAAGGACCGGCTGATCCGCCCAGGTATGAGCGTGATCGATCTCGGCGCTGCTCCTGGTGGCTGGTCGCAGGTGACCAGTCGTCTGATTGGTGGCCAGGGCCGCCTGATCGCGTCCGACATCCTGGAGATGGACTCGATCCCCGATGTGACCTTCATCCAGGGCGATTTCACCCAGGATGAAGTGCTGCAGCGCATTCTCGAGGCCGTCGGCGATTCGCACGTAGACCTTGTGATTTCCGACATGGCCCCCAATATGAGTGGTACGCCTGCGGTGGACATGCCGCGTGCCATGTTCCTCTGCGAGCTGGCCCTCGATCTGGCAACCCGCGTGCTAAAGCCCGGCGGCGATTTCCTGATCAAGATTTTCCAGGGCGAAGGTTTTGACGTGTACCTCAAGGACGTGCGCAGCAAGTTCGACAAGGTACAGATGCGCAAGCCGTCGTCGTCGCGTGACCGTTCCCGCGAGCAGTACCTGCTGGGCAGGGGTTTCAAAGGGGCATAAAAGGCGTGAAGCGTGGTGGCCGATAGTTATTTCCAATCGGCCGCCGCGTCAGGATCGTCCGAACTTCGTGTAGTCTAGCTTTCACAAAGGGTTACAGACGGTGCCTGCGGCTGCGTAGGTAATGTAGTAAGTTAGGGCGATGAATATCATGCGAGGAACGGCTGCGTCGTGCGCCGACCTCAGAGGGTAGCGAATTGAACGACATGGCAAAGAATCTGATCCTGTGGTTGATCATCGCAGCTGTCCTGGTGACGGTGATGAACAACTTCTCCAGCCCTAACGAGCCGCAGACCCTCAACTATTCCGACTTCATCCAGCAGGTCAAGGATGGCAAGGTCGAGCGTGTGACCGTCGACGGCTACATCATCACCGGCAAGCGCGCCGATGGCGACAATTTCAAGACCGTGCGTCCGGCCATTACCGACAACGGCCTGATTGGCGACCTGGTCGACAATCACGTCATCATCGAAGGCAAGCAGCCTGAGCAGCAGAGCATCTGGACACAGCTGCTGGTAGCGAGCTTCCCGATCCTGGTGATCATCGCCGTGTTCATGTTCTTCATGCGCCAGATGCAGGGCGGAGCGGGAGGCAAGGGCGGGCCGATGAGTTTCGGCAAGAGCAAGGCGCGCCTGTTGTCTGAAGACCAGGTCAAGACCACCCTGGCCGACGTTGCAGGTTGCGACGAAGCCAAGGAAGAAGTCGGCGAGCTGGTCGAGTTCCTGCGCGACCCGGGCAAGTTCCAGCGCCTGGGCGGCCGTATCCCGCGTGGCGTGCTGATGGTCGGCCCGCCCGGTACCGGTAAGACCTTGCTAGCCAAGGCCATCGCCGGCGAGGCGAAGGTGCCTTTCTTCACCATTTCCGGTTCGGACTTCGTGGAAATGTTCGTCGGTGTCGGTGCCAGCCGTGTGCGCGACATGTTCGAACAGGCCAAGAAACACGCCCCGTGCATCATCTTCATCGACGAGATCGACGCCGTTGGTCGCCACCGTGGCGCTGGCATGGGGGGTGGTCACGACGAGCGTGAGCAAACCCTCAACCAGTTGCTGGTGGAGATGGACGGTTTCGAGATGAACGATGGCATCATCGTCATCGCCGCTACCAACCGTCCGGACGTGCTCGACCCGGCGCTGCTGCGCCCCGGCCGCTTCGACCGTCAGGTGGTGGTGGGCCTGCCGGACATTCGTGGTCGCGAACAGATCCTCAAGGTACACATGCGCAAGGTGCCGGTCGGCGAGAACGTCAACCCGGCGGTCATTGCCCGTGGTACCCCTGGCTTCTCCGGTGCGGACCTGGCCAACCTGGTCAACGAGGCCTCGCTGTTTGCCGCGCGCGCCAACAAGCGCTTGGTCGAAATGAAAGAGTTCGAACTGGCCAAGGACAAGATCATGATGGGCGCCGAGCGCAAGACCATGGTCATGTCCGAGAAAGAAAAGCAGAACACTGCCTACCACGAGGCTGGCCACGCCATTGTCGGTCGCCTGGTGCCTGAGCACGATCCGGTCTACAAGGTTTCGATCATTCCGCGTGGCCGTGCCCTGGGCGTGACCATGTTCCTGCCGGAAGAAGACCGCTACAGCCTGTCCAAGCGCGCACTGATCAGCCAGATCTGCTCGCTGTACGGGGGCCGTATTGCCGAGGAAATGACCTTGGGCTTCGATGGCGTCACTACCGGCGCGTCCAACGACATCATGCGTGCCAGCCAGATCGCCCGCAACATGGTGACCAAGTGGGGCCTTTCCGAAAAACTCGGGCCGCTGATGTACGCCGAGGAAGAAGGTGAGGTGTTCCTGGGGCGCAGTGCTGCGAGCCAGCACGCCAGCGTTTCCGGCGAAACCGCCAAGCTGATCGACTCGGAAGTGCGCAGCATCATCGACCAGTGCTACGCCACGGCCAAGCAGCTGCTCACCGACAACCGTGACAAGCTCGATGCCATGGCCGAAGCGCTGATGAAGTACGAGACCATCGACGCCGAGCAGATTGACGATATCATGGCTGGCCGTACCCCCCGCGAACCGCGCGACTGGGATGATGACTCGGCTTCGGGCAAACCAGCTGCCCAGGGTGATCGCCCGGAATCGCCGATCGGCGGTCCAGCGGCTCAACACTAAGGGCATCTATGAGCTCAGTGCAGTACCCGACCCGGTTGCCTTGCGGCAATCGGGTTCTTGATTTGTCGCGTACCCATGTCATGGGTATTCTCAATATCACCCCTGATTCCTTCTCCGATGGCGGGCGCTTCAACCAGCGTGATGAGGCGTTGCGTCATGCCGAAGCGATGGTTGCCGCAGGCGCCACGCTGATCGACATCGGCGGAGAGTCCACGCGGCCGGGTGCGCGCGCGGTATCGGTGACCGAGGAGCTGGAGCGGGTGGCCCCCATGGTCGAGGCGATCAACAGCCGACTCGACGTGGTCATCTCGGTCGATACCTCCACGCCAGCCGTCATGCGTGAATCGGCGCGCCTCGGTGCAGGGTTGATCAACGACGTGCGTGCCCTGGAGCGCGATGGCGCCCTGGACGCAGCCGCGGATACCGGCCTGCCGGTGTGCCTCATGCACATGCGTGGCGAGCCGGGTAACATGCAGGACGACCCGCATTACGAAGATGTGACCGCCGACGTTACGCGCTACCTTGAACAGCGAATGGTCGCCTGCGCCGCGGCGGGCATCGACGCAAACAGAATCATCCTTGATCCGGGCTTCGGTTTCGCCAAGACACTGGCGCACAATCTGAGCCTGTTCAAGCACATGGAAGCGCTCTATCGCCTTGGGCGCCCGCTGCTGGTGGGTGTTTCACGCAAGAGCATGATCGGCCTGACGCTGGAACGTCCGGTTGGCGAGCGGTTGTATGGCAGCCTTGCGCTGGCGGCGTTGGCCATGACCAAGGGGGCGAGCATCCTTCGTGTCCATGACGTGGCCGAAACCGTTGATGTGGTGCGCATGATCGCTGCGGTGCAAAACGCCGAATAAGAACATTGGAGTCCCTATGAGCAGAAAATACTTTGGTACCGACGGCATTCGTGGCCGCGTCGGCGAATACCCGATCACGCCTGACTTCATGCTGAAGCTTGGCTGGGCGGCCGGCATGGCCTTCCGCAAGCAAGGCCACTGCCGAGTGCTGGTTGGCAAGGACACGCGTATCTCCGGCTACATGTTCGAGTCCGCACTCGAAGCCGGCCTGTCCGCGGCAGGTGCCGATGTGATGCTGCTCGGGCCGATGCCTACGCCGGCCATCGCCTACCTGACGCGTACCTTCCACGCCGAAGCCGGCATCGTCATCAGCGCCTCGCACAACCCGCACGATGACAATGGCATCAAGTTCTTCTCGGGCCAAGGGACCAAGCTACCGGACGAAGTCGAGTTGATGATCGAGGAATTGCTCGATCAGCCGATGACCGTTGTCGAGTCGGGCAAGCTGGGCAAGGTTTCGCGCATCAACGATGCAGCCGGCCGCTACATCGAGTTCTGCAAGAGCAGTGTGCCGACCAGCACCAGCTTCGACGGCCTCAAGCTGGTTGTCGATTGCGCCCACGGTGCCACCTACAAGGTCGCGCCAAGCGTTTTCCGCGAGCTGGGTGCCGAAGTGACCGTGCTGCATGCCCAGCCAGACGGCCTGAACATCAACGAAGGCTGTGGCTCGACTCACATCGAATCGCTGCAGGCTGCCGTGCTGGTCGGTCATGCCGACCTGGGCATTGCCTTTGACGGTGATGGCGACCGCGTGCTGATGGTCGACCACACCGGCGCCATCGTTGATGGTGACGAACTGCTGTTCATCATTGCTCGCGACCTGCACGAGCGTGGCAAGCTGCAGGGCGGGGTGGTGGGCACGCTGATGAGCAACCTGGGCCTGGAGCTTGCGCTGAAGGAACTGGATATCCCGTTCGTGCGGGCCAAGGTCGGTGACCGTTACGTCATGGCAGAGTTGCTGGAGCGTGAGTGGCTGGTCGGTGGCGAAAACTCCGGGCACGTCGTGTGCTGCAACCACACCACCACCGGTGATGCGATCATCGCAGCGCTGCAGGTATTGATGGCACTCAAGCGTCGTGGCGAAACTCTGGCGCAGGCTCGTCAGGCCCTGCGCAAGTGCCCGCAGGTGCTTATAAACGTGCGATATGGCGCCAGCAAGGTCGACCCGCTGGAGCACCCGGCGGTCAAGGAAGCCAGTGCCAAGGTGACCGAGGCCTTGGCAGGCCGCGGCCGCGTGCTGCTGCGAAAATCCGGTACCGAGCCGTTGGTGCGGGTGATGGTCGAGGGCGAGGACGAAAGCCAGGTGCGTGCGCACGCAGAAGCGTTGGCCAAACTGGTCGGCGAAGTTTGTGTCTGAAGGCGCTTGCCAGCGCAGATAGGGTTGGGTACTATCTGCGCCCACTTTGACCGACGAGGTAAAGCATGCGTCGCCCTATGGTAGCTGGTAACTGGAAGATGCACGGTACCCGCGCTAGCGTCGCTGAGCTGACCGAAGGCTTGAGAAATCTGGCCTTGCCGAGCGGAGTGGAAGTCGTTGTATTTCCACCAGCCTTGTTCATCAATCAAGTGATCGATGGCCTGGCAGGTAAGGAAATTACTGTCGGCGCACAGAATTCTGCAGTACAACCCGAACAGGGTGCGCTGACCGGAGAAGTTGCTCCGGAACAGCTGGTCGAAGCAGGCTGCAAGTTGGTGTTGATTGGTCATTCGGAGCGTCGCCAGGTCATTGGTGAAACCGACGAAGTGCTCAATCGCAAGTTTGCAGCGGCCCAGGCCAAAGGTTTGAAACCAGTGCTTTGCATCGGGGAAACCCTTGAAGAGCGCGAGGCTGGCAAAACGCTCGAAGTTGTCGGGCGTCAACTAAGCAGTATCATCGAGGCATTCGGTGTTAAGGCTTTTGCCAATGCAGTAATTGCCTATGAGCCTGTATGGGCCATCGGTACCGGCCTTACGGCCACGCCACAGCAGGCTCAGGATGTGCATGCAGCCATCCGTAGCCAGTTGGCGGCAAAAGATGCTGAAGTGGCTGCGAAGGTGCAGTTGCTCTACGGCGGCAGCGTGAAGGCGGCCAATGCGGCCGAACTGTTCGGCATGCCGGATATCGATGGGGGGCTCATTGGTGGAGCTTCCCTGAACGCAGACGAATTCGGTGCAATTTGTCGCGCCGCAGGAAACTGAACAAATGCTGGAAACAGTCATCGTTGTTTTTCATCTGTTGGCAGCGCTGTCGCTTGTAGTGCTGGTTCTGTTGCAACAGGGTAAAGGTGCGGAAGCAGGTGCATCTTTCGGCGCGGGTGCTTCAAATACCGTGTTCGGGAGCCAGGGTTCTGCAACGTTTCTGAGTAAATTAACTGCTATACTCGCTGCCACTTTCTTTTTGACAGCACTTGGGTTAGGATACTTCGCGAAGCAACAAGCTCACCAGCTTAGCCAAGCAGGTCTTCCAGATCCAGCAGTGCTAGAAGTGAAAGAGCCGCAGAAACCGGCAGTTAATGATGATGTACCGGTGCTCCAGCAGCAGAAGAGCGAAACCACTCCTAACACGGGTGATGTACCTCCTCCGGCACAAGAGCAGAAGTAACGGGTTTCAAGTAGTAGTATTGCCGAGGTGGTGGAATTGGTAGACACGCAACCTTGAGGTGGTTGTGCCCATAGGGTGTAGGGGTTCGAGTCCCCTTCTCGGTACCAATTAAAGCTTGAGAGCCCGCTTTAGCGGGCTTTCTTGCAGGTGAAGGTTCGGATTTGACCCTCAAGAGGGTTCAGTCTTATACTTTTGCCCCAGCTTTGTCGCGGGGTGGAGCAGCTTGGTAGCTCGTCGGGCTCATAACCCGAAGGTCGTTGGTTCAAATCCAGCCCCCGCAACCAGCTTCAGCGGAGCCCCTTTTCAGGGGCTTTTTGCTAACCGAACAGTTTTCGGCGTCGTTGTCCAACGGCGCTTTCAGGGATGGGCGCTTCGCCCATTTTTTATTTGCACAGCATGCACGAGGGGGTTCAGGTGTCGAGCAAGCTAGAACAGTTGCAGGCCTTGTTGGCCCCGGTTGTCGAGGGTCTGGGCTATCAATGCTGGGGGATCGAATACGTTTCCCAGGGTAAGCATTCGGTACTGCGCATCTACATCGACAAGGAAGGCGGCATCCTGGTGGACGACTGCGAAGCGGTCAGCCGTCAGGCCAGCGCAATTCTCGATGTGGAAGATCCGATCAGCAGTGAATACACCCTCGAGGTGTCTTCTCCAGGCATGGATCGCCCACTGTTCACTCTGGAACAGTTTGCCTCGCATGCCGGCGAACAAGTGAAGATCAAGCTGCGCTCACCCTTCGAGGGTCGTCGTAACTTCCAGGGCCTTCTCCGCGGTGTGGAGGAGCAGGATGTGGTGGTCCAGGTGGACAATCAAGAATTCCTGTTGCCGATCGACTCGATCGACAAGGCCAATATTATTCCCAGTTTTGACTGAGACGTGCCGGGCCCGGCGGACTATCCGGGCCCAATGGCTTGCGCAAGGCGAGGCGTACGATGAGCAAAGAAGTACTGCTGGTTGTTGAATCGGTATCCAACGAAAAAGGTGTACCGCCCGGCGTCATTTTCGAAGCGCTGGAAGTGGCACTGGCCACTGCAACCAAAAAACGTTTTGAAGACGAAGTCGACCTGCGTGTGGAAATCAACCGCCACACCGGTAGCTACGAGACCTTCCGTCGCTGGACCGTGGTCGACGAAGCCGATCTTGATGATCCGGCGATCGAGACCTGGTTGAGCAAGATTCACGAAACCCACCCTGAAGCCAAGGTTGGTGACGTGATCGAAGAGAAGATCGAGTCCATCGAATTCGGTCGTATTGCCGCCCAGACCGCCAAGCAGGTCATCGTGCAGAAGGTCCGTGAGGCCGAGCGTGCCCAGGTGGTCGATGCCTACCGCGAGCGCGTTGGCGAGATCATCTCCGGTACCGTCAAAAAGGTTACCCGCGACAACGTCATCGTTGACCTGGGCAACAACGCCGAGGCCCTGCTGGCCCGCGAAGACATCATTCCGCGCGAGACCTTCCGTGTTGGCGTGCGCCTGCGTGCGCTGCTCAAGGAAATTCGCACCGAGAACCGTGGCCCACAGCTGATCCTGTCGCGCACCGCGCCACAGATGCTGATCGAGCTTTTCCGCATCGAAGTGCCGGAAATTGCCGAGGGCCTCATCGAAGTCATGGCTGCATCCCGTGATCCGGGTTCGCGAGCCAAGATCGCCGTCCGCTCCAAGGACAAGCGCATCGACCCGCAAGGCGCCTGTATCGGCATGCGTGGTTCGCGCGTCCAGGCCGTATCCGGGGAGTTGGGTGGTGAGCGTGTGGATATCGTCCTGTGGGACGATAACCCGGCGCAGTTCGTCATCAACGCCATGTCGCCGGCTGAAGTCGCGGCGATCATCGTTGATGAAGATGCCCATGCCATGGACATCGCCGTTGCCGAGGACAACCTGGCCCAGGCCATTGGTCGTGGCGGTCAGAACGTTCGCCTGGCCAGTCAGCTGACCGGCTGGACCCTGAACGTGATGACCGAGAAGGACATCCAGGCCAAGCAGCAGGCCGAAACCGGTGACATCCTGCGCAATTTCATCGATGAACTGGAAGTCGACGAGGAGCTGGCCCAAGTGCTGGTCGACGAAGGCTTCACCAGCCTCGAAGAAATTGCCTACGTACCGTTGGAAGAAATGCTCAACATCGATGGCTTTGACGAGGATATCGTCAACGAGCTCCGCGCTCGAGCCAAGGACCGTTTGTTGACCAAGGCCATCGCTACCGAAGAAAAACTGGCAGACGCCCATCCGGCTGACGACCTGCTCTCCCTCGAGGGTATGGACAAGGACCTGGCGGCGGAACTGGCGGTGCGCGGCGTGGTTAACCGCGAAGACCTGGCCGAGCAGTCGATCGACGATCTGCTCGACATCGACGGCATCGACGAAGAGCGTGCCGGCAAGTTGATCATGGCCGCCCGAGCCCACTGGTTCGAGTAATTAGGCGCGGCCTGAGGAGAGAAGTGCATGACGCAAGTCACGGTGAAAGAACTGGCCCAAGAGGTCGAGGCACCGGTAGAGCGCCTGCTGCAGCAGATGCGTGAGGCAGGTCTGCCGCACACCGACGCCGGTCAGGTAGTGACCGACAATGAGAAGCAGACCTTGCTGACTCATTTGAAGAGCAGCCACAAGAGCAAGGCGGAAGAGCCGCGCAAGATTACCTTGCAGCGCAAAACCACCAGCACCCTGCGTGTCGCCGGTAGCAAGAGCATCAGCGTAGAAGTACGCAAGAAGAAAGTATTCGTGCAGCGCAGCCCGGAAGAAATCCAGGCTGAGCAGAAGCGTGAGCTGGAAGAGCGCCGCGCGGCTGAAAACGCCGCTCGAGAGAAGGTCGAGGCCGAAGTTCGCCAGCGCAACGAAGAGCAGGCTCGCCGTCAGGCCGCCGAAACCGCTGCTGCAGCCCCTGCGCCTGCCGCCAAGCCAGAGGCGGCACCTGCCGCTGCCCCGGCCCCGGTAGTTGCCGACGCCCCGGCGTCCGAAGACGCCGCAGCCCGTGCTGCCGAGCGCAAGAAGGACGAAGCCCGTCGCAACGAAGGCCGCACCCGTGACGAAGACCGTCGTGGTGGCGAGCGTCGTGGCGAGGCCCCGCGCGTGTCGATCAAGGTCAAGGTCAAGGAGAAGGAAAAGGCTCCGACTCCTCGCGCCGCACCGCGCACCACCGATGAAGAGAGCGATGGCGTACGCCGTGGCCGCGGTGGCAAGAGCAAGCTGAAGAAGCGCAACCAGCACGGCTTCCAGAACCCGACCGGTCCAGTCATCCGTGACGTGACCATCGGCGAGACCATCACCGTCTCGGAACTGGCCCAACAGATGTCGGTCAAGGCCGCTGAAGTGGTCAAGTTCATGTTCAAGCTGGGTACCCCGGTCACCATCAACCAGGTGCTCGACCAGGAAACCGCTCAGCTGGTCGCCGAAGAACTGGGCCACAAAGTGACCCTGGTCAGCGATACCGCCCTGGAAGACTCCCTGGCCGAATCGCTGAAGTTCGAAGGTGAAGTCGAATCGCGTGCGCCGGTCGTTACCGTCATGGGTCACGTTGACCACGGTAAGACCTCGCTGCTCGACTACATCCGTCGTGCCAAGGTTGCCGCTGGCGAAGCCGGTGGTATTACCCAGCACATCGGTGCCTACCACGTGGAAACCGACCGCGGCATGGTCACCTTCCTCGATACCCCAGGCCACGCTGCGTTCACCGCAATGCGTGCCCGTGGTGCCAAGGCTACCGACATCGTCATCCTGGTGGTGGCAGCGGACGACGGCGTGATGCCGCAAACCCGCGAAGCCGTTCAGCATGCCAAGGCAGCTGGCGTTCCGCTGGTGGTTGCAGTGAACAAGATCGACAAGCCGGGTGCCGATATCGATCGCATCCGCAACGAGCTTGCTGTCGAAGGCGTGACCTCCGAGGACTGGGGTGGTGATACTCCGTTCGTCAAGGTTTCGGCCAAGATGGGTACCGGCGTCGACGAACTGCTCGAGGCTGTCCTGCTGCAGGCCGAGATCCTGGAACTGACCGCTACCCCGACCGCTCCAGGTCGTGGTGTGGTTGTCGAATCTCGCCTGGACAAGGGCCGTGGCCCGGTGGCGACCATCCTGGTTCAGGACGGTACCCTGCGTCAGGGCGACATGGTCCTGTGCGGTTCCAACTATGGCCGCGTGCGCGCCATGCTCGACGAGAACGGCAAGCCTGTGAAGGAAGCCGGCCCGTCGATCCCGGTCGAAATCCTCGGCCTTGACGGTACCCCGGAAGCCGGTGACGAGCTGTCCGTGGTTGCCGACGAGAAGAAGGCTCGTGAAGTTGCCCTGTTCCGTCAAGGCAAGTACCGCGAGGTCAAGCTGGCCCGTGCTCACGCTGGCAAGCTGGAAAACATCTTCGAGACCATGGGTCAGGAAGAGAAGAAGACCCTCAACATCGTCCTCAAGACCGACGTGCGTGGTTCCCTGGAAGCACTGCAGGGTTCGCTGTCGGGCCTGGGCAACGACGAAGTTCAGGTGCGCGTGATCGGTGGCGGCGTCGGTGGTATCACCGAAAGCGACGCCAACCTGGCGCTGGCTTCGAATGCAGTACTGTTCGGCTTCAACGTGCGTGCCGATGCCGGCGCGCGCAAGATCGTCGAGCAGGAAGGTCTGGATATGCGTTACTACAACGTGATCTACGACATCATCGAAGACGTCAAGAAGGCCCTGACCGGCATGCTCGGCAGCGATGTTCGCGAGAACATCCTGGGTGTCGCCGAAGTACGTGACGTGTTCCGTTCGCCGAAGTTCGGCGCCATCGCTGGCTGTATGGTCATCGAGGGTACCGTGTACCGCAACCGTCCGATCCGCGTACTGCGCGAAGACGTTGTGATCTTCGAAGGCGAACTGGAGTCGCTGCGTCGCTTCAAGGACGACGCCTCCGAAGTACGTAACGGCATGGAGTGCGGTATTGGCGTGAAGAGCTACAACGACGTCAAGGTCGGCGACAAGATCGAAGTCTTCGAGAAAGTCCAGGTTGCTCGTACCCTTTAAGGGTGAGCAGGGCGCCAGCCCCGCCGCAGGGCGGTGGGCAGTGCCTCAGTAGGTAGCGCCCGGTCAGGCTTCAGCCTGACCGGGCGTTTGCCGCTTTAAGTTACAGGTAGCAAGAATGGCAAAAGAATATAGCCGTACCCAACGCATCGGCGACCAGATGCAGCGCGAGCTGTCGGAGCTGATCCGCCGTGAAGTCAAAGACCCGCGCGTCGGCCTGGTGACCATCACTGCCGTCGATGTCAGCCGTGATCTTGGCCACGCCAAGGTGTTCATCACCGTGATGGGCCAGGACGGCGCCGACGCCGTACCGCAGACCCTCAAGGCCCTGACCAGCGCCGCGAGCTTCCTGCGCCTGCACTTGGGCCGTGTGATGCAACTGCGCAGCGTGCCGCAACTGCACTTCCACTTCGACGAAAGCGTCAGCCGTGGTGCCCACCTGTCGGCACTGATCGAGCGCGCGGTCGCCGAAGACCGTCTGCACAAGGATGCCGACAAGCTGGACGCCGAGGAGTAAGCGGTGGCCCAGGTCAAACGTATCCGCCGCAACGTCAGCGGCATCATCCTGCTCGACAAGCCGCTGGGCTTCACCTCCAACGCCGCCCTGCAAAAGGTGCGCTGGCTGCTCAATGCGGAAAAGGCCGGTCACACCGGCAGCCTCGATCCGCTGGCAACCGGCGTGCTGCCGCTGTGCTTTGGCGAAGCGACCAAGTTTTCGCAGTACCTGCTCGATTCCGACAAGGGCTACGAAACGGTCATGCAGATGGGGCAGACTACCAACACCGGCGATGCCGAAGGTGAAGTGCTGCAGACCCGTGAGGTGACCGTTGGTCGCGCCGACATCGAGGCCCTGCTGCCGCGTTTTCGTGGCCAGATCAGCCAGATACCGCCGATGTACTCGGCGCTCAAGCGTGATGGCCAGCCGCTTTACAAGCTGGCACGTGCAGGAGAGGTAGTGGAGCGCGAGGCGCGTTCTGTTACTATTGGCCGCTTGGAGTTGCTCGAGTGCGAAGGCACCCGTGCACGGCTGAGCGTAGGATGCAGCAAAGGCACCTATATCCGCACCCTGGTGGAGGATATCGGTGAGGCCCTTGGCTGCGGCGCCTATGTCGCCGAGCTGCGCAGGACCCAGGCCGGGCCTTTCGCGCTGGCACAGACGGTCACCCTCGAGGAACTCGAACAGGCCCACGCCGAAGGCGGCAACGAAGCGCTCGACCGCTTCCTGATGCCTTCGGACAGCGGCCTGCAGGACTGGCCACTGGTGTGCCTGTCCGAGCACAGTGCGTTTTACTGGCTGCATGGGCAGGCGGTACGCGCGCCGGACGCGCCGCAATTTGGCATGGTCCGGGTACAGGATCACAATGCGCGCTTCATCGGTATCGGTGAAGTGAGCGAAGACGGGCGCATTGCGCCGCGTCGGCTGATTCGGTCGGAATGACCGAAACCGCGGGGTCGGGCAATTGCCAGGCCCCACGGCACCAAGGGTGGCTGTCAGTAGGCACGGTCACACCTTTTTTATTAATACAGGGATTTGTCCCTGGCCTATTGGACCCCGCATGCGGGATCCGTTATCAGGAGAAGCCAAATGGCCCTCAGCGTTGAAGAAAAAGCTCAGATCGTTGCCGAATACCAGCAAGCCGCCGGCGATACCGGTAGCCCGGAAGTGCAGGTTGCTCTGCTGACCGCCAACATCAACAAGCTGCAAGGCCACTTCAAGGCCAACGACAAAGACCACCACTCCCGTCGTGGTCTGATCCGTATGGTCAACCAGCGTCGTAAGCTGCTGGACTACCTGAAGGGCAAAGACACCACTCGTTACAGCGCCCTGATCGGTCGCCTGGGTCTGCGTCGCTAATAGCGGCCTGGCCAGTGGTGTGCATGGCGTGTCGCAGGCTTCGGCAGGGCTGTTTTGCAGTGCTGCCGTTGGACACGCCACGCGTATCTCCGAGGTTGGCAGCCTGGCAATGCTGAGCGGATTTTCCGCTTGGTGCCAGGCTCCCAGCCTCGTGTTGTATCTGGACGGTCAATGGGGCCGATTCCCCGTTCTGCCCAAGAATTCGCAAGAAACCAGTTCCCCCAGAGCCACTGAAAAAAGGTAGGAAACCGTGAACCCGGTAATCAAGACATTCCAGTTCGGTCAGTCGACCATTACTCTCGAAACGGGCCGTATTGCCCGTCAGGCAACCGGCGCCGTGCTGGTTACCGTCGACAACGACGTCACCGTGCTGGTGACCGTGGTCGGTGCCAAACAGGCCGATCCAGGCAAGGGCTTCTTCCCGCTGTCGGTCCACTACCAGGAAAAGACCTACGCCGCCGGCAAGATCCCGGGTGGCTTCTTCAAGCGTGAAGGCCGTCCTTCCGAGAAAGAGACCCTGACCTCGCGCCTGATCGACCGTCCGATCCGTCCGCTGTTCCCGGAAGGCTTCATGAACGAAGTGCAGGTTGTCTGCACCGTGGTTTCCACCAGCAAGAAGACCGACCCGGACATCGCTGCGATGATCGGTACCTCGGCCGCCCTGGCCATCTCCGGCATTCCGTTCGAAGGCCCGATCGGCGCCGCTCGCGTTGCCTTCCACGAAAGCACCGGCTACCTGCTGAACCCGACCTACGAGCAACTGGCTGCCTCGAGCCTGGACATGGTCGTTGCCGGTACCGAATCGGCTGTACTGATGGTTGAGTCGGAAGCCAAAGAGCTGACCGAAGACCAGATGCTGGGCGCCGTGCTGTTCGCCCACGACGAATTCCAGGCCGTGATCCAGGCCGTCAAGGAACTGGCTGCCGAAGCCGGCAAGCCGACCTGGGACTGGCAGCCAGCCCCGGCCAACGTCGAGCTGATGAACCTGGTACGCGCCGAGTTCGGCGAAGCCGTTTCGCAGGCCTACACCATCACCCAGAAGGCTGACCGCTACAACCGCCTGGGCCAGCTGCGCGACGAGGCTGTTGCCCGTCTGAGCAACGAAGAGACCGGCCCGTCCGCCGGCGCCATCAAGGAAATCTTCGGCGAGCTGGAATACCGCACCGTCCGTGAGAACATCGTCAACGGCAAACCGCGTATCGACGGCCGTGACACCCGCACCGTGCGCCCGCTGAACATCGAAGTCGGCGTCTTGCCGAAGACCCACGGTTCGGCGCTGTTCACCCGTGGCGAAACCCAGGCCCTGGTCGTTGCGACCCTGGGTACTGCCCGTGACGCCCAGCTGCTGGACACCCTGGAAGGCGAGAAAAAAGACCCGTTCATGCTGCACTACAACTTCCCGCCATTCTCGGTGGGTGAGTGCGGTCGCATGGGCGGCGCTGGCCGTCGTGAAATCGGCCACGGCCGCCTGGCCCGTCGTGGCGTGCAGGCCATGCTGCCGAGCGACAGCGAGTTCCCGTACACCATCCGCGTGGTATCGGAAATCACCGAATCCAACGGTTCCAGCTCCATGGCTTCGGTCTGTGGTGCTTCCCTGGCCCTGATGGACGCTGGTGTACCGATGAAGGCACCGGTTGCCGGTATCGCCATGGGCCTGGTCAAGGAAGGTGACAAGTTCGCCGTCCTGACCGACATCCTGGGTGACGAAGACCACCTGGGCGACATGGACTTCAAGGTAGCCGGTACCGCCAAGGGTGTTACCGCGCTGCAGATGGACATCAAGATCAACGGTATCACCGAAGAGATCATGGAGATCGCCCTGGGCCAGGCCCTGGAAGCGCGCCTGAATATCCTCGGCCAGATGAACCAGATCATCGCCCAGTCGCGTAGCGAGCTGTCGGCCAACGCCCCGACCATGATCGCGATGAAGATCGACACCGACAAGATCCGTGACGTCATCGGTAAAGGCGGCGCCACCATTCGCGCCATCTGCGAAGAGACCAAGGCTTCGATCGACATCGAAGACGATGGCTCGATCAAGATCTTCGGCGAAACCAAGGAAGCGGCAGATGCTGCCAAGCAACGCATCCTGGGCATTACCGCCGAAGCCGAGATCGGCAAGATCTACGTCGGCAAGGTCGAGCGCATCGTCGACTTCGGTGCGTTCGTAAACATCCTGCCTGGCAAGGACGGCCTGGTGCACATCTCCATGCTGAGCGATGCTCGCGTCGAGAAAGTCACCGACATCCTGAAAGAAGGCCAGGAAGTCGAAGTACTGGTACTGGACGTGGACAACCGCGGCCGTATCAAGCTGTCGATCAAGGACGTTGCCGCGGCCAAGGCCTCGGGCGTCTGATGATTGCCTCGTAGTAGAAAGAAAGGCCCCGCAAGGGGCCTTTTTTTATGGCTGTACGGAACCTTTTGCGGACTTGCATCTTGCAAGCAGTTTTATCGTGCGGATTGCAGAATGCACGACATCGGCCAAATCTAAATTTGGCTAACTTGTTGATTTAAAAGGAAACAAGCGAGACGGAAAAGCTGGCACAGCGCATGCAACTACCTCCATATCTGACGCCAGGACATACGGCGCAGACCTTTCGAAAAAACAGGAGTGACTCACATGAAGAAGTTCGCCATTGCTGCCGCTACTGCTACCGCCCTGACCCTGACCATGGCTAACGGCGCATTCGCTGCGGAGCCAACCCAGGCTCCAGTCATGTTGGCTGCCAACACCGTGGATAACGCCAAGCAGGAAGGTTCCGACACCTGGATCACTACCAAGGTGAAAGCGGACCTGCTGACTGAAAAAGGTATTCCAGGCAGCGACATCAAAGTCGAGACCAGCCAAGGCGTCGTCTCGCTGTCGTCTGACGTGGCGATCACTCAATCCCAGAAAGAAGAAGCAGTACGCATCACCAAGAACATCAAAGGCGTGAAAAGCGTCATGTCTGACGGCCTGAAAGCCGAATAAGGAATGTCCCGTCGGCCAAACGGATTTGGCCACCTTCGCTCCGAGCCCCGGCTATTTGCCGGGGCTTTTCATTTGCGGCTAGTACACCGGGTTACGCGCGATCACATCGCTCTCGAAGCATTCTTGCTCGACGATCAGCGGCTCGACCAATGGCCGGCTATCGCGAAAGTGCGCGGTTTGGGTATGCGCTTCATAGGCTGCATCGTCGCGGTAGATCTCGTACAGGTAGATCAACTCCGGGTCGACCCGGTCTTGCGACACATCGAATGCCAGGCAACCAGGTTCAGTGGCGACTGAGGCTGCGGCATTGACCTTGATCGCAGTTAGAAAATCCTCGGCGCAACCGGGCTTCACTCGGGTCTTGATGAACAGGCTATACACAAGGCTCTCCTTTTGTTTTAAATTCTACTGTGAATTGTATACAAAAATGGAGCTTCGCCAATGTCCGAATTGCCTGCACGCCCTGGTCGCCTGAACGGCCTGCGCCATATTGCCTTGTTGGTGCCCAACCTGGAGGAGTGCGAACGCTTCTACGTCGATGTGCTGGGCATGGAGGTGCTGAACCGCGCCAACGAAGACCTGGTGTATCTCACTTGTGGTAACGACAACCTGTCGCTGGGGCGCGGGGCAGGGGCGGCCAATGGTTTGCAGACCCTGGACCACTATGGGTTCATCGTCGATAGCGTGGAGGAGCTGGAGGCCTGGTACCAGTATTTCAAGGCCCATGGCGTGACCCTGCTGGACCGGCCGTTCAACCATGGTGACGGGGCGCGCAGCTTCCACCTGCTGGACCCGGCAGGGAACAAGGTGCAGCCGTTGTACCACCCGGCGGTGTCGGGGCAGCGGTTGGTGTGAAGCCTGTACCGGCCTCTTCGCGGGCTTGCCCGCTCCCACAGGGACCGTACACAGTTCAAGGCCTGTGCAGTACCTGTGGGAGCGGGCAAGCCCGCGAAGAGGCCAGACCTGCTAGTAGAAGTTACTCGGCATCCAGATGCATCGGCGTCACCACCCGACCATCGCTCTCGGCCTGGCCCAGACTGGTATCGATGAAGTACACCCGGTCATCTTCCAGCTGGCCTTTGTCTACCAGGTAATCCTTGATGCTGCTGGCCCGCTCCTGGCCAAGTGTGCGCAGCAGCGCAGTACTTTCGGCCCAGGACTTGATCACCGCCTCGCGCAGCTTGGCGGTGCGCTCGTCGCGGCCCAGTTGCTCCCATTCCGCAGGCGGCTGTTGCTTCAGGCGGTTACGGTAGATGCCTTCGAGCATCGCCGGTTTTTCGCTGTCGTCGACCACCAGCATCGAGGCATTGGCCGGCACCTTGTCACCGCGGCGCTGCAGAATCTT
Source organism: Pseudomonas sp. S1(2024) (assembly GCF_046557535.1). Classification (NCBI taxonomy): domain Bacteria; kingdom Pseudomonadati; phylum Pseudomonadota; class Gammaproteobacteria; order Pseudomonadales; family Pseudomonadaceae; genus Pseudomonas; species Pseudomonas sp. S1(2024). The sequence continues at coordinate 37,360 of NZ_JBKGFP010000048.1, read as the reverse complement.
GTACCAGGTGGCCTGGTACTCACGCTCCAGGCGCTGCTGGGCGATCAGCGGGCCGTCGCTGGCCTGGGCGCTGGTGCCTTCGATTTCCAGACGCAGCTCCGGGCGCTCCTTCAGGGCCGACGCCAATTTGTCCAACGATGCCTGGGCGTCGCCACTAAGCTCGCTGGAGCCCGGGGCGAAGGACACATTGCCCAGATCTTCCGAGCCACCGTCGGCAACCAGCCCGCCAATGAACTTGAACGGCGCTTGCGCCGCACGCAACACCAGGTTGCGCAGGGTTTGCCAGACGATCGGCATCACGCTGAACTGCGGGTTGTTGAGGTCTCCGGATACCGGCAGCTCGATCGAGATCTTGCCTTCGGTATCCTTCAGCAGTGCCACCGCCAGGCGGATAGGGAGGTCCACTGCGTCCGGGCTGTCGACCTTCTCGCCCAACTGCAACTGCTCAACCACCACCTTGTTCTCGGCCTTCAGTTGGCCATTGGTGATCAGGTAATGCAGGTCGAGGTTGAGCCGGCCCTTGCGGATACGGAAGCCGGCGAACTTGCCGGAGTAGGGGGTGAGTGTGGTCAGCTCGACCCGCTTGAAGCTGGTGGCGATATCCAGGCTGGCCAGCGGGTTGAACGGGTTGAGGGCGCCTTTGATGGTGACCGGCGCGTAGCGGTCGACCTTGCCCTTGACGTCGACCTTGGCCGGCACCGGCTTGCGATTGTCGATGGTGCCGATCCGGCCGTTCAGCTGTTGGATGGCCGTGGCGAAGTTGGGGGTGAGGGACAGGTCGGCGAAGTTGGCCGAGCCGTCGTTGATGTCGATCTGGCCGATGTGGATGCCCAGCGGCTTGTCGTTGCCGGCGGAGGCCGGCTTGGACTGGCTGGTCGCTGGGGCGCCGGCCGGCTGCGGGATCAGCAGGTCGTTGATGTTGGTCGTGCGGTCTTCGTTGATGATGAAACGCGCATAGGGTTGCAGCAGGGTCACTTTGTCGATCGACAGCGCATCGCCGTGCACGTAGGACAGGCCGTCGACGTTCACCTGTTGCCATTTGACGAAGTCACGGCTCTTGATGGTGTCGAGGGTGTGCAGCTGGCTGACCTGTGCCTTTCCGGTAACACTGAAGGCCAGTGGTGCGGTGTTCTTCAGGTCGACCTTGAGGTCGCTGGCGAGCATGCCGCTGCGCAGCTCCAGCAGGATGAACGGGCTGATATAGGCCTGGGCCACTCGCAGGTCGATATCGCGGGTGCTCACGTCCAGCTTGGCCCAGATGGGCGCCAGGTTGACCTGGCCGGCCGCCTGAAGCTTGCCTTGCTTGCCCACGCCGGTATCGAGCTTGAGGTTGAAGGGCGACTTGTTGAGACTGTCGAAACCTTGCAGGTCGGCGTTGAGCGGGCCGACATCGAGGGCCACCGGCTCCTTCTGAGTACGGTCTGCCAGGTGCACCAGGTAGTTACGCAGTTGCACGTCCTTGAGCAGCACCTGCCAGGGTTTGCTCGGCTCCTTGGCGGCTTGCTGTTCGGGCGTGGGCTCGGCGGCGGCCGGTTCGGCCTTTTCCTTCGGCGTAGCCTTGGCCGGCTGGCTGGCGAACAGTTTCTGCCAGTCGAGCTGGCCGTCCTTTTCCAGCGCGGCCCAGGTTTCCAGTTTTTCGCTGCGGATCTTGCCCACGGTGACCAGCTGCTTGACCAGATCGACCGAGGTTTCGCTTACTTCCAGGCTGGCCAGGCGTGCCAGCGGGCGGCCATCCGGGGCCTTTATGGCAAACGGGGCGATGCGCACCGACGCGTTGTCCAGCAACAGTTCGGTCTGCTTGGCGAGGTTGAGCTTGTAGTGGGTGTCGAGGCTGACCACGCCGTCTTCCAGCACCAGTGGCACGGCATCGCGCACATAGGGCCAGAATGCCTTCATCTTGCCTTCGGTGATCTTCAGTGTGCCTTCAGAGGCGATTGGCGCCAGGCTAAGGGTGCCTTTCCAGTCGATGCGCCCGCCGTTGGGGCCGATGGCCACCAGGGTCATGTCGGCATTGTCGTTGGGCAGGGTGCTGAGGTTTTTCAGCTCCAGGTTCATGTTGTCGTAGAGGAACTCGATCGGCTCGCTCGGGCGCAGGTCCTCGAAGTGCAGGTAGCCATCGCTGAGCTTGATGCTGCCGATGCGTAGCGGGAACGGGTCGCTGGGTGGCTCGTCAGGCTTGGCTTCGCTGGCTGGCAGTTTGAACAGGCGGGTCAGGTTGAGAGTACCGTCCTTGGCGAACAGCACTTCGTTGCGCGGTTTGACCAGTTCCACTGCGTCCAGGTGCAGGGCACCGCTCCATAGACTGTCGAGCGAAAGGTTGGCGTACAGCCGGTCGAAGCCGACCTGCTCCTTGCCAGGCTCGCCGATCTGCAGGCCCCACAGTGTCAGCTCGAGGCTGAAGGGGTTGAGTTCGATCCGTTCGAGGTGGGCAGGCACGGTTGCGTACTGGGCCAACTGTTGGTTGGCGATGCGCAGCGCGACACCGGGGAGAACGAAAAAGCCAAGAAGGCTGTAGAGGGCTACCAGGGCCAGCAGTGCGCCAGCGGCGCGAGTCAATCCTTTGTACATGTGTCGCTTCGTCTGTCTAAGCAGGAGAGCTTGGAGTATGGCACGTTAAATCAGTTCCGCTGAGGCGACCAGTTGACCTCATTCGATACCCATGCGCCGTTTGGCCCGGTGCGCCGAGCCGTCGCGCATCGCCCAGCGCAGTACTGGCGCAGTGCGTTGCAGGCCCAGGCGGATCATGCGCCGCTGCAACGGACCGTGCTGTAGCCCGAGCATGGTCTGGGCCCAGCCCGGCAGCAGGTCGATGCCGGCGTGCAGCATCAGCTTGCCCACCGGCTGTGCCAGGCGGCTGGGGGCGGGGGCATCGAGCAGGATGCCGACCACCTCATGGCTGCGTGCGTCGCAGTGCAACTGCGGACGCATGCGCTGCAGATAGTCCTCGACCTGCTGGCACGAGCGCGGCACGTCGCGGGCGCCAAGGCGCTCGGCAATCAATGCGATCTCTGCGTAGTAGGCATCCTGCTCGGCGCGCGCTAGTTGCGGGTTGCGGTAACGCAGGTGGGCGGCGAGAAAGCTGCTGACTTCCGCTACGTGCACCCAGGTCAGCAGGTCAGGGTCGCTGGCCGCATACGGGCGGCCATCCGGCGCGGTGCCGGTTACCTGCAGGTGGATGGTACGCACCTTGTCGATCAGCCACTCGGCATCGCGGGTGGCGCCGAAGGTGGTGCCGGAGATGAATTGGCTGGTACGGCGCAGGCGGCCGAGCAGGTCTTCACGGAAGTTGGAATGGTCCCACACCCCGGCCAGGGCCAGCGGGTGCAGCAACTGCAGCATGAGGGCACTGATGCCACCGACCAGCATGCTCGGGAAGTCGCCATGTACCCGCCAGCTGATGCTGTGCGGGCCGAACAGCCCGGGGTCACCCTTGGGCGATTCCAGGTCGAGCTGGCCGAGGGCCAGCCCGGTAAGGCTCATGACCTGGGTTTCGATGCGGCGGCGAAGGGCTTCCATGGCGACCTTTGGTTCAGGGCGGCCATGGGCAACGGCCGCCGGTTACTGGTTGAGGCGTTTGTCGATCAGGCCCTGCACCACGCTGGGGTCGGCCAGGGTCGAGGTATCGCCCAGGTTGTCGAGTTCGTTGCAGGCGATCTTGCGCAGTATACGCCGCATGATCTTGCCTGAGCGTGTCTTGGGCAGCGCCGGAGCCCACTGGATCAGCTCGGGTTTGGCGAAACTGCCGATTTCCTTGCTGACCAGGGCCAGTAGCTCGGCCTTGAGCGCGTCGTCCGGCGTTACACCATTCATCGGTGTGACGAAAGCGTAAACGCCTTGGCCCTTGAGGTCGTGGGGGTAACCGACCACCGCCGCTTCGGCAACGCTGTCATGCAGCACCAGCGCGCTTTCCACTTCGGCGGTACCGATACGGTGACCGGAAACGTTGATCACGTCATCGATACGCCCGGTGATCCAGTAGTCTCCATCGGCATCGCGGCGGGCACCGTCGCCGGTGAAGTAATAGCCGGGCATCGGCTTGAAGTAGGTGTCGACCATGCGCTGATGGTCGCCATAGACACTTCGGATCTGCCCGGGCCAGCTGGCCTTGATCGCCAGCAGGCCGGCACCGGGGCCCTCGATGAGCTTGCCCTTTTCGTCCAGCAGCACCGGTTGTACGCCGAACATGGGCTGGGTGGCACAGCCGGGCTTGAGCGACTGCGAGCCGGGCAGCGGGGTGAGCATGATGCCGCCTGTCTCGGTCTGCCACCAGGTATCGACGATGGGGCAGCGCTTTTGCCCGACTTCTTCGAAATACCACTCCCAGGCTTCCGGGTTGATCGGCTCGCCGACGCTGCCCAGCAGGCGCAGGCTCTGGCGTGAAGTGCTCTGCAGCGGCGCGGAGCCCTCGCGCATCAGCGCGCGCAGGGCGGTCGGGGCGGTGTAGAAGATGTTCACCTTGTGTTTGTCCACCACTTGCCAGAAGCGCGAGGTGTCCGGGTAGTTGGGCACGCCTTCGAACATCAGCGAGATCGCGCCATTGGCCAGCGGACCATAGACGATGTAGCTGTGGCCGGTGACCCAGCCGACATCGGCGGTGCACCAGAACACCTCGCCGTCACGGTAGTCGAACACCACCTTGAAGGTGAGGGTGGCCTGGAGCAGGTAGCCGCCGGTAGTGTGCAGCACGCCTTTGGGTTTGCCGGTGCTGCCGGAGGTGTAGAGGATGAACAGCGGGTCTTCGGCACCCATCGGCTCGGGACTGCAGTCGTCGCCGGCCTTTTCCGTTGCCTCGTGGTACCAGAAGTCACGGCCTTCGGCCCAGACGACATCGCCGCCGGTGCGGCGCACCACAAATACGCTGCTGACCGCAGGGCAGCTGGCCAGGGCCTTGTCGACGTTCTGTTTCAGCGGGATGCGTTTGCCGCCGCGCACGCCTTCATCGGCAGTGATCACCGTACGGCAGTCGGCATCGAGGATACGGTCGCGCAGGGCATCTGGCGAGAAGCCGCCGAACACCACCGAGTGGATGGCACCGATGCGGGTGCAGGCAAGCATGGCGAAGGCGGCCTCGGGGATCATCGGCATGTAGATGCACACCCGGTCGCCTTTCTTTACCCCGCGTGCTTTCAGCGCATTGGCCAGGCGGCAGACCTGGCGGTGCAGTTCGCGGTAGGTGATGGCCTTGGAATCCTTGGGATCGTCGCCTTCCCACAGCAGGGCAGTCTGTTCGCCGCGTCGGGCCAGGTGGCGGTCGATGCAGTTGTAGCTGACGTTGAGCTGGGCGCCGTCGAACCAGCGGGCGCTGCCGGTCTCTAGGTCGCATTGCTGCACGCTCGACCAGGGCTTGATCCAGTCCAGGCGCTTGGCCTGTTCGGCCCAGAAGGTGTCGGGGTCATCCACCGACTGGCGGTAGAGGCGGCGGTACTCGTCGGGGGTTAGGGCGGCGGACTGGCTGACGGCCAGGGCCTGAGGGTAGTTGCGGATATCGAACATGGCGGGTGGTCCTGCTCTTGTAAGGGGCGATGGACTGCAACGGCTATTCGATAGGACAGTGTAGCTGGGAGAGGTGTTCAACCTGTGCCGGCCTCTTCGCGGGCTCGCCCGCTCCCACAGGTACTGAACAGTTCTTGAGGCCTGTGCGGTACCTGTGGGAGCGGGCGAGCCCGCGAAGAAGCTGGCGAAGGTTTCAGATCAACCGCGGTGACGGCCGCGGAAGTAGTTGATCAGGCCTTGGGTGGAACCATCTTCGGCGCTTTCTTCCAGGCTGCCGACCAGGCGTTGGTAAACGCCCTTGCCCAGCTCCTTGCCTAGCTCCACGCCCCACTGGTCGAAGGCGTTGATGCCCCAGATCACGCTCTGCACGAACACCTTGTGCTCGTACATCGCCACCAGCGCGCCCAGGCGGCGCGGGCTGATGCGTTCCACCACCAGGGTGTTGCTCGGACGATTGCCTGGGATCACCTTGTGCGGGGCCAGCTTTTCGATGTCCGCTTCGTTCAGGCCTTTGCCACGCAGCTCTGCCTCGGCTTCCTCGCGGGTTTTGCCCAACATCAGCGCCTGGCTCTGCGACAGGCAGTTGGCGTACAGCCACTGATGATGGTCGGCCACCGGGTTGAAGCTCACCACCGGTACGATGAAGTCGGCCGGAATCAGCTGGGTGCCCTGGTGCAGCAGCTGGTGGTAGGCATGCTGGCCGTTGCAACCGACGCCACCCCAGATAACCGGACCGGTGTCGGTCTTCACCGGGGTGCCGTCCTGCAGCACGCTCTTGCCGTTGGACTCCATGTCCAGCTGTTGCAGGTGCTTGGTGATGTTGCGCAGGTAGTGGTCGTACGGCAGGATCGCGTGACTCTGGGCGCCCCAGAAGTTGCCGTACCACACGCCCAGCAGGGCCAGCAGCACCGGCATGTTCTTGTCGAACGGCGCGGTCTGGAAGTGCTGGTCCATGGTGTAGGCACCGGACAGCAGCTCTTTGAAGTTGGCGGTACCGATGGCCAGGGCGATCGGCAGGCCGATGGCCGACCACAGCGAGTAGCGCCCGCCCACCCAGTCCCACATCGGGAAGATGTTTTCTTCGCGGATGCCGAAGGCCACGGCGGCGGCCTTGTTGCTGGAAACGGCGATGAAGTGGCGGTACAGCTCGGCTTCCGAGCCGCCCTGGGCCAGGTACCAGGTACGCGCGGCCATTGCGTTCTTCAAGGTCTCGAGGGTGTTGAACGACTTCGACGAGACGATGAACAGGGTGGTTTCGGCGCGCAGGTTGGCCGACAGCTCGTGGAACTCACTGCCGTCGATGTTCGCCAGGTAGTGGCAGCGCACGCCGCGCTGGGCGTAGGGCAGCAGCGCCTCGGACACCAGTTCGGGGCCGAGGAACGAGCCGCCGATGCCGATGTTGACCACGTCGGTGATCGGTTTTTCGCTGTAGCCGCGCCACAGCCCGTCGTGAATGCGGCCGACCAGTTCGGTGATCTGGTTGAGTACCTTGTGTACTTCCGGCATGACGTTCACGCCGTTGACGCTGAGCTTGTCGCCTACCGGCCGGCGCAGGGCGGTGTGCAGCACCGGGCGACCTTCGGAGGCGTTGATGATTTCGCCACTGAACATCGACTTGATGGCGTCCTGCAGGCCCACTTCGTTGGCCAGGTTCACCAGCAGGTCGCGGCTTTGTTCGGTGATCAGGTTTTTCGAGTAGTCGAGGAACAGGCCGCAGCAGCTCAAGGAAAACTGCTCGAAGCGCTTGGTATCGGCGGCGAAGGCTTCGCGCATGCTGAAACCTTGCATGGCGTCGCGGTGTTGCTGAAGCGCCTGCCAGGCGGGCAGGGCCGTGACATCGTGGGGTGTACGGTAATACGCCATTGCGCGGGGTTCCCTTGGTGCGTGATGAGACCTTGGACACGGCACTCATTGCCGGGTTCAGGCTGGCACCATTATAGGCAAAGGCCACTTGCAGGGAATGGGTAAGGCGGGGGAATTTGGGGGAAGCAACTGTCTTGTATTGCCTGTACTGGCCTCATCGCTGGCAAGCCAGCTCCCACAGGAATAGCGCATGGCTCGAGGCCGATGCGGTCGGGGTGTGATTTGGGGGCGCTACCGGTACTGGCCTCATCGCTGGCAAGCCAGCTCCCGCAGGGATAGCGCATGGCTCGAGGCCGATGCGGTCGGGGTGGGAGCTGGCTTGCCGGCGAATGGGCTGCAAGGCAGCCCCGGGCCGTTACGCGGTCTTCTCTTCCAGATGAAGGTACAGGTTGTCGATCAACCGTGTGTTACCCAGGTAAGCCGCCGCAATCACCACCAGATCACGATCATCGATCATCGCGGGTCGCAGGCTTACCGCATGACGCACCTCAAGGTAATCCGGGCGGAAACCCGCGGCGGTCAACTGCGCCTTGCCTTCGGCAACCAGTGCGGCAAAGTCCCGCTGGCCATGGCGGATGGCCCCAGCGATATGCTGCAGCGTGCGGTACAGCGCAGGTGCCGTAGAACGCTGCTCCGGCGTGAGGTAGCCGTTACGCGACGACAGCGCCAGGCCGTCCTCGGCCCGCACTGTGGGCTCGCCGATGATCTGGATCGGCATGTTCAGGTCGCGCACCATGGCGCGGATAACCGCCAGCTGCTGGAAGTCCTTTTCACCGAACACGGCAAGGTCGGGCTGGACCATGTTGAACAGCTTGCTGACCACGGTGGCCACGCCTTCGAAATGACCGGGCCGGCTGGCGCCGCACAGGCCTTCGGAAAGGTGGGGTACGCTGACGCGGGTTTGCACGCTCATGCCGTCGGGGTACATCTCTTCGACGCTGGGCGCGAACAGCAGATTGCAGCCCGCCTGGAGCAGGCGCTCCTGGTCGGCGGCCAGGGTGCGCGGGTACTTGTCGAGGTCTTCGTTGGCGCCGAACTGCAGCGGGTTGACGAAGATGCTGGCGACCACGAAATCGGCGCGCTGTGCAGCCTTGGTCACCAGGGCGGCATGGCCGCTGTGCAGGTTGCCCATGGTCGGCACGAAGCCGATGCGCTTGCCTTCACCGCGGGCGCGGGCGACTGCGGCGCGCAGTTCGCGGACGGTCTTGACTGTATTCATGCACTGAACCCATGTTCGCTGCCTGGGAAGCTGACCTGCTTGACCGCCTCGACGTAAGCGACGAGGGCGCTGTGGATATCCGGCTGGCCTTGCATGAAGTTCTTCACGAACTTCGGTACGTGGCCGCTCAGCGACAGGCCGAGCATGTCGTGCAGGACCAGGACCTGGCCATCGGTGCCGTTGCCAGCCCCAATGCCGATCACCGGGATGGATACGGCACTGGTGATTTCCGCCGCCAGTTCGCTGGGCACGCATTCGAGCAGCAGCATGGCTGCACCGGCCTGTTCCAGGGCGATCGCGTCGGCGCGCATCTGCCGGGCCTGGGCTTCCTGGCGGCCCTGGACCTTGTAGCCGCCCATCACGTTGACAGTCTGCGGTGTCAGGCCCATGTGCGCGCATACTGGCACGCCACGCTCGGCCAGCAGGCGGATGGTCTCGGCCAGCCAGGCAGCGCCTTCGATCTTGATCATGTGGGCGCCGGCCTGCATCAGCGTGGCGCTGTTGGCAAAGGCCAGCTCTGGTGTAGCGTGCGCCATGAACGGCAGGTCGGCGAGGATCAGCGCGCCGTCGTTGCCACGTTTGACGCTGGCGGTATGGTAGGCCATGTCCGCGGTGGTCACCGGCAGTGTGCTGTCGTGGCCTTGCAGGACCATGCCCAGCGAGTCGCCCACCAGCAACACTTCGACACCGGCCTGGCTGGCGGCCTTGGCAAAGGTGGCGTCGTAACAGGTCAGCATGGTGATTTTTTCACCCTTGGCCTTGAGGCCATTGAGGGTGGTCAGGGTTACTTCAGGCATGTAGGAAATTCCTCGTTCAGGCGCTGTAAGAAACGACTGCATTCAACGCGTGTAGTCATTTTCCGGAGCGGCACATCATCGCGCGTGATGTTCGGGCACAGGTCCGTCCGGGCCTAAATACGGGTATGCGGCACTTTGGTGCCACACGGGACGCCTATAGTCGTGAGCGAGGTGGGGGAAGTCAATCACCCTGTTACCGCATTGTTACGATCAGGGTGTTACTGGCGTTACCGCGCCAGTGTGCAAGGCTGGAACGCCCGGTTTACAGGCGTTCCAGGCCGACGAACGGGCAGTCGTCGAGCAGTTGCGCAAGGGCGCGGCCGTCGGCCAGGCGGAAATCGCCCGGTACCAGTTCCGCCAGCGGGTACAGCACGAAAGGCCGGGCATGCATGTGGTAGTGCGGTACTTTCAGGCGCGGCTCGTCGAGCACCTGGTCGCCGAACAGCAGGATGTCCAGGTCCAGTGTGCGTGGGCCCCAGCGTTCCTTGCGCACGCGGCCCTGTTCGTTTTCGATGGCCTGCAGGGCATCGAGCAGGGCCAGCGGCGCTAGCGTGGTGTCCAGGGCGGCGACGGCGTTGGTGTAGCGCGGCTGGCCGGGCAGCAGCGAATCGCTGGTGTACAGGGCCGAGGCCGCCACCAGTCGTGTGGCTTCGACCTGGTCGAGGGCCTGGAACGCGCTGCGCAACTGCTCGGCAGGCGCATCCAGGTTGCTGCCCAGGCCGATATAGGCGCGGGTGCTCACTCGAACGCCTCGTCGCCACTGCGCTTGCGCTTGCCACCGCTGCGCTTGCGTTTGCGCGGGCCGGCGCCTTCGTCACGGCTGCCCAGTTCGCGGATCATCTCGCGGCGCTCGCTGTCGTTGGCATCCTGGTAGTCGGTCCACCACTGGCCGAGGTCGTCGGTTTCTTCCCCGGCGCTTTCGCGCAGCAGCAGGAAGTCGTAGCCGGCGCGGAAGCGCGGGTTGTCCAGCAGCATGTCGGCGCGCTTGCCGCTGCGGCGTGGCAGGCGCTCCTGCATGTCCCAGATCTCGCGGATCGGCAGGGTGAAGCGCTTGGGGATGGCGATACGTGCGCATTGTTCGGCGATCAGGTCGTGGGCCGCACCGTTCATGGCCGGGATAGGCGGCACGCCTTGGTTCTGCAGGTGCAGCACGCGAGCCGGGAGGGCTGGCCACAGCAGCGCGGCGAAGAGGAAGGCCGGGGTTACCGGTTTGCCTTGCTTCACGCGCAGGTCGGTGTTGTTCAGCGCTTGGCTGATCAGCGTGTGGGTGTAGGTCGGGCGCTCGTCCAAGGCATGCGAACTGGCCGGGAACAGCGGCTCGAACAACTGAAGGTCGACCAGCATTTCGAAGACGATGGCGCCCTGGCCGGAGAGGAACAGCTTGAGGCTCTCTTCGAACAGGCGCGCTGGCGGAATTTCGCGCAGCAGTGGGGCCAGCTCGCGGATCGGCTGGACCGTGTGTTTTTCGATGCCGAAGTCGAGCTTGGCGGCGAAGCGCACCGCGCGCAGCATGCGCACCGGGTCTTCCTGATAGCGGTGGGTAGGGTCGCCGATCAGGCGCAGCAAGCGGTTGCGGATATCGTGCACGCCGTTGGCGTAGTCGAGGATGCGCTCGCTGACCGGGTCGTAGTACAGGGCGTTGATGGTGAAGTCGCGACGTTGCGCGTCCTCTTCCAGGGTGCCGTACACGTTGTCACGCAGAATGCGGCCACTGGCATTGTGCGACGAACGGTGGCTGTCGCCCTGGTCGTCTTCCGAATGGTGGGCGCGGAAAGTTGCGACTTCGATGATTTCACGTCCGAAATGCACGTGGACCAGCTTGAAGCGGCGGCCAATGATGCGTGCGTTGCGGAACTCGGCACGGACCTGTTCAGGGGTGGCACTGGTGGCGACGTCGAAGTCTTTCGGCGTGATGCCCAGCATCAGGTCGCGGACACAGCCACCGACCAGGTAAGCCTGGTAACCGGCGCTCTGCAGGCGTTCCACGATGTTCACCGCATGGCGGCTGAATTGGTGGCGTTGCAGCGAGTGCTGGCTCTTGTTGATCACCTCAGGCGTGGTGCGCCTGTGGTGCGGGCCCGGTACGGGCGGGCGGAACGACTGGAACAGCTTCTTCAGCATGGGATGCACTGTTTGAAGGAATGTTCGGCCAAGAATAGGAGAATGGCCGCATGATGGGCGGGGATTCTAGCATTTACTCAAGGAATGGTGTAGGCGGGTAGCAGGATGCCTGCCAGAAGGGTAGAAACGACAAGGGGAGCCTAAGCTCCCCAAGAAGTCGTTGCGTGCTCTTATTGTTTTTCTGCTGGGCTTCTTGTTTTTGTTGAGTGCCCTGTCCACAAATCTCGAAGCTTGTGGACGACCCCCAATCCAGGGGTTAAGAGCAAACGGATTGCTTTGGTCGCTGATGTCACGTTGATCTGTCGATCCAACCAGTTCAGGCGCTGCTTTTTAGTGCAGTTTTTGTTGTTCTCTACCTGGTTGTGGGGCAAGCCCCAAACACGCATCCTCTCCAAAAGAATCAGTTAGCTGCGCCTCCGCCGTCTTGTTTTTATTGTGCGTGAGCCGTTTCGTCTTGTTCTTATTCTGAGTTGCAGTGCTTGTTATTGTTCTTGTACCAGACATATAGCAGGTGCCGTGCCAACTTTTGCAAACCCAGTAAAATCAAGGGTTTGGAGGTGGTGAGCAGTTTTTCAGCGGTCGAAAATGTCGAAATTTCGTTACCGTACGCCTCGGGAACTGTTACGGCGGAAAGCTTGGGTAACAGATTTTTGCGGGGGCTGATGTGTTACCGAGGTGTGTGCGCTGGCTTTGCTGGCCCTTTCGCGGGCACGCCCGCTCCCACAGGGGATGCACCACCCTTTAGGGCAGTGAAATTCCTGTGGGAGCGGGCATGCCCGCGAAGAGGCTGGAGAGGTTGTAGATAGGGGCAGGAGGAACCTCCCGCCCAGGCAGCGTGGTTATTCGCTGGTAGCGTTGCTCTTGCGCCGCGGGATGCCCAGGCGCTGGCGGCGTTCCCACAGGCACTTGCGGCTGACCCCGAGCTTGCGGGCCAGCTCGGTCTCGGTCATGTGGTCCTGGTGCTCGAGCACGAAGTGCTGGAAGTAATCTTCCAGCGACAGGTCCTCGGTAGGCTCATGGCTGGCATTGGCCGTACTGGCCCCGACCAGGGCGTTATCGAGGATTTCGTCCTCCTCCAGGTCACCCAGCTCGATGTCGATGCCCAGCAGGTCGGCGGAAATTTCTGCGCTCTCGCTGAGGATCACCGCACGCTCCACGGCGTTTTCCAGCTCTCGCACGTTACCCGGCCAGCTGTAGTGACGAATTGCCTGCTCGGCTTCGGCCGAGAAGTGCAGGTCGTCGCGGCCAATGCGCGCGCTCTGGCGGGCGAGGAAAGCGCTGGCGATCTCGTTGACGTCGCTGCCGCGCTCGCGCAGGGCAGGCAGTTTCAGGGCGATCACGTGCAGGCGGTAATACAGGTCTTCACGGAACTGGCCGGCCTTGGCCAGGTTCTTCAGGTCGCGGTGGGTCGCGGCGATCAGGCGTACATCGACCTTTTGCGACTGTACCGAACCCACCCGGCGAATCTCGCCTTCCTGCAGCACGCGCAGCAGGCGGGCCTGGGCTTCCAGCGGCAGTTCGCCGATTTCGTCGAGGAACAGGGTACCGCCATCGGCAGCCTCCACCAGGCCAGCGCGCCCGGCGCTGGCGCCGGTGAACGCGCCTTTCTCGTGGCCGAACAGCTCGGACTCGATCAGTGTCTCGGGGATGGCCGCGCAGTTCACCGAAATCATTGGTGCCTTGGCCCGACGCGACAGGTTGTGCAGGGCGCGTGCGACCAGCTCTTTGCCGGTGCCCGACTCGCCCTGGATCAACACATTGGAGTCGGTGGGCGCGACCTTGCGGATCTTGCTGTACATGTCCTGCATCGGCGGGCACGAGCCGATAATGCCGATTTCGCCATTGGCGGCCGCCGCGCCGCCTTTGTCGGCGGTGGCGGCCTTGCCATTGGTGGCGCGTGGCTCGGCCGCCGGTGCGGCAGCCGGGGCGTTCTGCCGGTCGCGCAGGATACGCGCAACCGCTTGCAGCATCTCGTCGTGGTCGAAGGGCTTGGCGATGTAGTCCACCGCGCCCATTTTCATCGAGTCTACCGCCGAGCGCAGGCTGGCGTAGCTGGTCATGATCAGTACCGGGGTGCCTTGGCCGAGCTTGATCAGTTCGGTGCCGGGTGCGCCTGGCAGGCGCAGGTCGCTGACGATCAGGTCGAAGGTGGCAATGCTGAAGCGTTCCTGGGCTTCCTGCACCGAGCCGGCTTCGCTGACCTGGTACTGGTTCCGTTCGAGCAGGCGACGCAAGGCCGAGCGGATGATGGTTTCGTCTTCGACGATCAGAATGTGCGGCATTGATTCAATTCTCTCGACGGTCTCGAATTTCAGGGGACGTCGCTACGACATGCCGGGGCAGGGTCACGCGGATCCGGGTGCCACGTTGCCGTTCGATATCGGCCGGGCTGTCGATGGTGATTTGCCCATAATGCTCTTCCACGATGGAATAGACCAGAGCAAGCCCCAGTCCGGTTCCTTCGCCCGGGTCCTTGGTGGTGAAGAAGGGTTCGAACAAGCGGTCCATGATGTTCTTCGGGATCCCGCTGCCCTCATCTTCGACGATCAGGTCGACGGTGTGCTCGCTGACTTCGCTGCGCACGCGCACGGCGCTGCCGGGCTTTGATGCGTCGCGGGCGTTGGAGAGCAGGTTGATCAGCACCTGGGCCAGGCGCTGCGGGTCCCCTTCGGCCCAGTGCTCCGGGTCGCAGAGGTTGAAGAACTGTACTTCGAAATTGCGCCGGTTCAACGCCAGCAGACCGATGGCGTCCTGCGCCACTTCGGCCAGGCATACCGGTTCTTCGCTGTTCTGGTGGCTGCCGCCGGCATGGGCGAAACTCATCAGCGACTGGACGATGCGCGATACCCGCTTGGTCTGTTCGAGAATCTGGCTGGACAGCTCGATGATTTCGCCATCGCCCTCACGCTCTTCGCGCAGGTTCTGCGCCAGGCAGGCGATGCCGGTGATCGGGTTGCCGATTTCGTGGGCCACGCCGGCGGCCAGACGGCCGATGCTGGCCAGGCGTTCGGAGTGCACCAATTTGTCTTCCAGGGCCTGGGTTTCGGTAAGATCCTCCACCAGCAGTACCAGGCCGCTGTTGCCCGGGGCCAGCGGCTCGTCGATGGCCGCCTTGTGCAGGTTCAGCCAGCGCGGCTGGCCGTCCAGCGCCAGGCGCTGCTTGTGCAGGTGCTCGTCTGGCACGTTGATGAAGCCTTGTAGCAGGCCGCGCCAGGGTTCGCTGATGGTGACCAGGCGCGAGCCGACCACGTGCTTGGCGGCGATGCCGGTGAGCTCTTCCATGGCCTTGTTCCACATCAGGATTTCCTGGTCCTTGGCCAGCGAGCAGACGCCCATGGGCAGTTCCTGCAGGGTCTGGCGGTGGTAGCGGCGCAGGGCGTCGAGCTCGGCGGCCAGGCCGGTCAGGCGGGAGTGGTAGTCTTCCAGGCGGCTTTCGATGAAGTGGATGTCCTCGGTCACGTAGTTTTCGTTACCGGACTTGTACGGCAGGAAGGTCTCGACCATGTCCTGGGCCACGCTCGGCCCCATCAGGCCGGACAGGTTGGCCTCGATGCGGTCGCGCAGGCGGCGCAAGGCATAGGGGCGGCGCTCGTCGAACGGCAGGTAGAGATCGCGCAGGGCCTGTTCCACTTCCTTCTGTGCGGCCTTGGCGCCCAGCGGCTTGGCCAGTTGAGTGGCGAACTCCTGTGGCGAGGCGGCGTGCAGCTCGCGGCGTTGCGGGCGGCGCACATTGTCCACTGCGCAGGCTTCGGCGGCGCTTACCTCTTCGTTGCTGGCGTTGGTGAACAGCGAGATCAGGGTGAACAACAGCACGTTGGCCGCCAGCGAGGCGATGGCCGCCATGTGCCAGCTGGTGTCGTCCAGCACGTAGATCATGTCCAGCAGCGGGATGTAGAAGCCCTGCAGGTTGCCCAGCAATGGCAGCAGCATGGTCACCATCCACACCAGGGTGCCGGCCAGCAGGCCGGCGATGAAGCCACGGCGGTTGGCAGTCGGCCAGTACAGCACCGACAGCACGCCCGGCAGGAACTGCAACGTGGCCACGAAGGCGACGATGCCCAGGTTGGCCAGGCTCTGGTGGTTGTTCTGGGTGAGGTAGAACATGAAGCCCGCGGTGATGATGGCGACGATCAGCGCGCGGCGGGTCCACTTCAGCCAGCGGTAGATGTTGCCTTCGGCCGGCGGCTGGTACAGCGGCAGCACCAGGTGGTTGAGGGCCATGCCCGACAGCGCCAGGGTGGTGACGATGATCAACCCGCTGGCGGCCGACAAACCGCCGACGTAGGCCAGCAGCGCCAGTGCCTGGTTGTTGGCGGCAAGCCCCAGGCCCAGGGTGAAGTACTCGGGGTTGGTGGTGGCGCCCAGGCGCAGGCCGGCCCACAGCACCAGCGGCACGGCCAGGCTCATCAGCAGCAGGAACAGCGGCAGGCCCCAGCTGGCGCTGACCAGCGAGCGCGGGTTGAGGTTTTCGGTGAAGGCCATGTGGTACATGTGCGGCATGACGATGGCCGAGGCGAAGAACACCAGTAGCAAGGTGCGCCATGGACCTTCCTGCAGCGGCGTATGCAGAGCGGCCAGGGCGGTCTGGTTCTGCAGCAGCCACACTTCCAGTTCGTGCGGGCCGCCGAACACGCCATACAGGGCATACAGGCCGATACCGCCCAGGGCCAGCAGCTTGATCACCGACTCGAAGGCGATGGCAAACACCAGCCCTTCGTGCTTTTCGCGTGTGGCGATGTGCCGCGAGCCGAAGAAGATGGTGAACAGGATGATGAGCGTACAGAAGGCGAAGGCCACACGTGCCTTGACCGGCTCACCGGTAAGGATACTGATCGAGTCGGCTACCGCCTGGATCTGCAGGGCCAGCAAGGGCAGAACGCCGATGAGCATGATGATGGTGGTCAGCGCCCCGGCCCAGGTGCTGCGAAAGCGGAACGCCAGCAGGTCGGCCAACGAGGACAGCTGGTAGGTACGGGTGATCTTCAGGATCGGATAGAGCAGCACTGGCGCCAGCAGGAACGCGCCGGACACCCCCAGGTAACAGGCAAGGAAGCCGTAGCCGTACTGGTAGGCCAGGCCCACCGAGCCATAGAAGGCCCAGGCACTGGCATATACGCCCAGCGACAGGGTGTAGGTCAGCGGGTGGCGAATGATCGAGCGCGGGATCAACCCCCGCTCGCTGATCCAGGCCACACCGAACAGCACCATGAGGTACGCGGCGCTGATCAGGATCATCTGGGTCAGGCTAAAGCTCATCGGCATCTCGTTGGCTCTGCAGGATGAAGGTGACGACGATCAGGATCAGCCAGAGCAGGTAAGGGCGGTACCAGGCTCCGGTCGGTTCGATCCACCAGTCCATGATGGCCGGGGAGAACAGGTAGATCCCCACGACCAGAAGCAGGACCAAACGATAGATGTACATGCTGGCCTCGATGGTTGGGCGCTGCGGGCTTGGACTTATTATTGGCGCAAATGGCTGGGCGGATGCTAGCGGGAATCCATAGTGTTCGCCAAGAGGTTGAATTTATTGGGCTTTTGTTTTTGAGGGGTGGGTTGCCTGTGCGGGCCTCTTCGCGGGCGCGCCCGCTCCCACAGGTAAACCACAAATCTTGAAGGCGGTGTAGTTCCTGTGGGAGCGGGCGTGCCCGCGAAGATGCCGGTAATGCCTCAGCGCAAATCAGCCTCTGGCACCGTGGTCCGCTGTGCAATCGCCTCGGGCCGCCACTGCTTGCGAGCTACCGCCAATACCTCCGCCGGCGTTGCCAGTAACAACTCGGGGTCGGCTTTCTGCCCCAGCGCCCGCAACGCCCGCAGCAACAGCGGTGTCGCCTGGTCCGCCTGCAGCGGCGGCGAGCGGTACGACTTGCCCAGCTTGTGCCCGTCCGGCTGCACGATCAGCGGAATATGCAGGTAACGCGGCTGCGAGAAGCCCAGCAACTCTTGCAGGTACAGCTGGCGCGGGGTGTTGTCGAGCAGGTCGGCGCCACGCACGATGTCGGTAACACCTTGCCAGGCATCGTCCAGTACCACCGCCAGTTGGTAGGCATACAGCCCGTCGCGGCGCTGGATGACGAAATCGCCCACTTCACGCCCAAGGTGCTGCTGGAACTCGCCCTGTACGCGGTCGGTAAAGCGGTAGATCAGCTCTGGCACGCGCAGGCGGATCGCCGCGCCATCCCTAGCATGCCCGGCATTGCGGCAAAGGCCCGGGTAGATACCGTTGTAACCCTCAAGCTGCTTGCGCGAGCAGGTGCAGGCGTAGGCCAGGCCCATGTTGAACAGGCGGTCGACCACCGCAGCATAGGCATCGTGCCGCTGGCTCTGGAACACCACTTCGCCGTCCCACTCCAGGCCGTAGCGCTCCAGGGTCTGCAGGATCGCATCGCGAGCACCGGGCATTTCCCGAGGCGGGTCGGTGTCTTCCATGCGCAGCAGCCAGCGGCCGTTCACGGCGCGGGCATCGAGCCAGGAGGCGAGGGCGGCGACCAGCGAGCCGAAGTGCAGGAAGCCGCTGGGGGTGGGGGCGAAACGCCCGATGTAGCTTGAGTGGGTCATGGTCAGGCTGGGCATATAAATGAAACGGGGCGCATGATGCGCCCCGTTCAGGTGGAAAGAAAGATCAGCCTTTGCCGACCGTCTTTTCCTTTTTCTCGGCGATTTCCTTGCAGTCGAAGCACAGGTCGGCGGTAGGGCGGGCCTCCAGGCGACGCAGGCCGATCTCGATGCCGCACGATTCGCACCAGCCGTACTCGTCGGCCTTGATCTTGTCGAGGGTCTTGTCGATTTTCTTGATCAGCTTGCGCTCGCGATCGCGGTTGCGCAGCTCCAGGGCGAATTCTTCTTCCTGGCTGGCACGGTCGGCCGGGTCGGGGAAGTTGGCTGCCTCGTCCTTCATGTGGTCCACAGTGCGGTCCACACTGGTCATCAGCTCTTGCTTCCAGGCGCCGAGAAGCTTGGTGAAGTGCTTCTTCATGGGCTCGCCCATGTACTCTTCACCTTTGGATTCTACGTAGGGCTCGACACCGTACATGGTCTGGGCTTTTTGCTTTTCTACGGTGGACATGAATAGACCGCCTCTCACTCATCTGATCCAATGCGCAGGCTGCTCCATCTCCGGCACCCGCCGGCCCTGCGACTGCGAGCCGCCGAACTTACCAGATAGATCGGGGGTGCGCTACCCCGCCCGATCCTGGTAATTGACAGCGGCCTGAGCCGCACGTTCGGTGGCGTGCAGAGGTAGAATCTCCAGTTTAGACCCAATTGAGAGAAGGTCATGGCCCACCCCTACAGTGCGCGCAGCCGCGCCATCGAACCCTTCCACGTCATGGCGCTGCTGGCCCGGGCCAACGAGCTGCAGGCGGCCGGGCACGACGTGATCCACCTGGAAATCGGCGAGCCGGACTTCACCACGGCCACGCCCATCGTTGCCGCCGGCCAGGCAGCATTGGCCGCCGGGCACACCCGCTACACCGCCGCACGCGGCCTGCCGGCACTGCGCGAAGCCATTGCCGGGTTCTATGGCCAGCGTTACGGCCTGAGTGTCGACCCTGAACGCATCCTCATCACCCCGGGTGGCTCCGGTGCGCTGCTGCTGGCCAGCAGCTTGCTGGTAGACCCAGGCAAGCACTGGCTGCTGGCCGACCCAGGCTACCCGTGCAACCGCCACTTCCTGCGCCTGGTCGAGGGCGGGGCGCAGCTGGTGCCGGTGGGCCCGGACGTGAATTACCAGCTGACTGCCGACCTTGTCGACCGCTACTGGGACAAGGACACGGTCGGAGCCCTGGTCGCCTCGCCGGCCAACCCGACCGGTACCGTGCTGGGGCGTGACGACCTGGCCAAACTGTCCCGCGCCACCCGTGAACGGCACGGCCATCTGGTGGTGGACGAGATCTATCACGGGCTGACCTATGGCATGGACGCGCCCAGCGTGCTGGAAGTGGACGACTCGGCATTCGTCCTGAATAGTTTTTCCAAGTATTTCGGCATGACCGGTTGGCGCCTCGGCTGGCTGGTGGCGCCTCCTGGCGCGGTGGCCGACCTGGAGAAGCTGGCACAAAACCTGTACATCAGTGCGCCAAGCATGGCCCAACATGCCGCGCTGGCGTGTTTCCAGCCCGAAACCCTGGCCATTTTCGAGGAGCGCCGCGCCGAGTTCGCCCGCCGCCGCGACTACCTGTTGCCCGCCCTGCGCGAACTGGGCTTCCGCATTGCCGTCGAGCCGCAGGGGGCGTTCTACCTGTATGCCGACATCAGTGCCTTTGGCGGTGACGCGTTCGCCTTCTGCCGGCACTTCCTGGAGACCGAGCACCTGGCCTTCACCCCGGGCCTGGACTTCGGCCGTCACCTGGCCGGCCACCATGTGCGCTTTGCCTACACCCAGAGCCTGCCGCGCCTGGAAGAGGCGGTGCAGCGGATTGCCCGCGGCCTGCGGAGCTGGCAAGGCTGATGCAGTTCCATCCCCCACTCGAACAGGGCCGCCTGCTGCGCCGCTACAAACGCTTTCTGGCGGATATCGAACTGCCCGGCGGCGAACAACTGACCATCCACTGCCCCAACACCGGCTCGATGCTCAACTGCATGCGTGAAGGCGGGCAGGTGTGGTTCAGCCGCTCCAACGACCCCAAGCGCAAGCTCCCGGGCACTTGGGAAATCAGCGAAACTCCGCAGGGGCGGCTGGCCTGTGTGAATACCGGGCGGGCCAATGCGCTGGTCGAAGAGGCCCTGCGTGCCGGCATCATCGCCGAACTGGCCGGTTTCAGTGCGCTAAGGCGTGAGGTAGCCTACGGCGAGGAAGGCAGCCGCATCGACTTTCGCCTGGAGTTCGACGGTGCTCCGGCCTATGTCGAGGTCAAGAGCGTGACCCTGGGCTACCCAGCCAGCACGGTCGCGGCCTTTCCTGATGCGGTGACCCAGCGTGGCGCCAAGCACCTGCGAGAGCTGGCGAAGTTGGCCAGGCAAGGCGTGCGGGCGGTGCAGCTGTATTGTGTGAACCTGACCGGTATCGACGCGGTGCGCCCGGCCGAGGAAATCGATGCGGCTTATGCCCAGGCCCTGCGCGCGGCAGTTTCAGATGGAGTGGAGGTGCTGGCCTACGGCGCACGCCTGGACTCCGAAAGCATTGTCATCGACCGCCGCCTGCCGGTGCTGCTTACCCCTTGAGCCAGATGCCCTGGCTGTCCTCGTGGCAGCCCAGGGCCTGCAGTTGCTCGCCCTCGCACGGCCCGGCCACGCATTCTCCACTTTCGATCACAAACAGCGCGCCATGATGGGCGCAGTGAATCAGGCTGGCGCTGTCATCGAGAAACGCATCTTCTACCCAGTTCAGCGGGATGCCGCGGTGCGGGCAACGGTTGCGGTAGAGGTACACCTGGCCTTGGCGGCGCACGCCGAACAGTTCGATGCCGTCTACGCTGAAGGCGCGGCTTTGGCCTTCGGCCAGGCCGTGGTAGGTACAAAGGAAGTGCATGGCAAAGACGACTCGTGGAACAAGTGATGGGTTGACGCTTCAATGCGAATAATTATCAAATTGTCCATATTCGCTGCGCCCGGCTGCCTATGGTGCGCAGTTCCGTCGCTCGCCACAAGGCGCGCGGCTCGCCTGCAGAAGGAAACCGATGATGCGCCGTCCTGTCGCCTTGCTCGCTCTGTGCGCGAGCGTTGTGCTGTCCACCCAGGCCCTGGCGGCCGACCTGCCGCAGCGTTGGGTCAGCGCTGGTGGCGCACTGAGCGAATGGATCAGCGCACTTGGCGGTGAAGCGCGCTTGGTGGGTGTGGACACCACCAGCCAGCACCCGCAATCGCTGAAGTCACTGCCTAGCGTCGGCTACCAGCGGCAGTTGTCTGCGGAAGGCATTCTCAGCCTGCGCCCGGATGTGCTGGTGGGCACCGAAGAAATGGGGCCGCCACCGGTACTGGCGCAAATCCGCAAGGCTGGCGTGCGGGTCGAACTGTTCTCCAGCAAAGCCGAGGTGGCGGCGGTGGATGAAAACCTCAAGCATCTGGGGCAATTGCTGGGCGCAGAAGAGCAGGCCGCGGTCTTGGCGTCGGGTTACCACCAGCAGCTCGATGCCTTGCAGGCCAGGGTCAGGCAGGCCCAGGCCGGGCAGAAGGCGCCAGGAGTGTTGCTGCTGGTCGGGCATGCGGGTGCCAAGCCGCTGATCGCCGGGCAGGGTACCGCCGGCGACTGGCTGCTGAGCCAGGCAGGCGGGCGCAACTTGGCAGAACATCAGGGCTACAAGAATTTCTCCAGCGAAGCACTGGCTGCGCTGGACCCGGATGTGATCGTGTTTTCCGACCGGGCGCTGGCCGATGACGAAGCCTTGAAGGCGTTGCTGAAAGAAAACCCCGCGCTGGCGACTTCGCGCGCCGTGCGAGAGAAACGCCTGGTATCGCTTGACCCGACACTGTTGGTCGGCGGGCTCGGGCCACGCCTGCCGGCAACACTTCAGTTGCTTGCGGCTACCTTCTATCCGGCCGCCAAGATCAGCCTCTCCCAATGAAACAACGCGTCCAGCCACGCACACTGTTCGTTTGCCTGAGCCTGTTGTGCCTGTTGGCGGTGTGGTTGTCTTTGGCCCTGGGGCCGGTCAGCCTGCCGCTGTTCGATACCCTGCGTGCCGGCCTGCGCCTGCTGGGGTTGCCCATTGCCGCTGACGGCCTGCAGCAGGCCGAGATGATCCTCGGCCAGATCCGCCTGCCGCGCACCTTGCTGGGGTTGGCGGTGGGCGCGGTGCTGGCGCTATCTGGTGTGGCCATGCAGGGGCTGTTCCGTAACCCTCTGGCCGACCCCGGGCTGGTAGGGGTTGCCGCCGGAGCAGCGGTGGGCGCGGCGGTGGCCATCGTTGGCGGCAGTTGGCTGGGCGGCATGCCGGATGTGCTTGCCCCTTACCTGTTGTCGCTGTGCGCTTTCATCGGCGGGCTGGGCGTGACTGCGCTGGTTTATCGTCTGGGGCGACGCGACGGCCAGACCAACGTCGCCACGATGCTGCTGGCCGGTGTGGCCATGACCGCGCTGGGCGGTGCTGCCGTGGGGCTGTTCTCCTACCTGGCCGACGACGCCACGCTGCGCACGCTGACCTTCTGGAACCTGGGCAGCCTCAATGGTGCCAGTTACCAGCGGCTGTGGCCTTTGCTGCTGGTGGCTGCAGGCGTGGCAGTGTGGCTGCCACGTCGGGCCAAGGCGTTGAATGCCATGTTGCTTGGTGAATCGGAGGCGCGTCACCTGGGCATTGACGTGGAGCGGCTCAAGCGCGAGCTGGTGTTCTGCACGGCGCTGGGCGTGGGTGCGGCGGTGGCGGCAGCAGGGCTGATCGGTTTCATCGGCCTGGTGGTGCCGCACCTGGTGCGCCTGCTGGCCGGGCCTGATCACCGTGTGGTGCTGCCAGCTTCCTTGTTGGCTGGCGGTGTGCTGATGCTGTTCGCCGATTTGGCGGCGCGGCTGCTGCTGGCGCCTGCCGAGCTGCCGATCGGCATCGTCACGGCCTTTATCGGCGCACCGTTCTTCCTGTTCCTGCTGATACGAGGGCGCAGTTGATGTTGCAAGCCGAGGGGCTGTACTTGCGGCGGGGCAGCAACGAAGTGCTGCATGACATTCATCTGCAGCTGAGCCAGGGGCAGGTGGTGGGCGTGCTCGGCCCCAACGGTGCCGGCAAGAGCAGCCTGCTAGGAGTACTGTGTGGTGAGCTGGCGCCCGATCACGGGCGGGTGACGCTACAGGGCAGGCCACTGGCGGACTGGGCAGGGCAGGAGCGGGCCAGGCGCCTGGCGGTGTTGCCGCAGGTGTCCAGCCTGGGGTTCTCGTTCCGGGTCGAGGAAGTGGTGGGCATGGGGCGCATGCCCCATGGCACCGGGCAGCGGCGCGATGCTGAAATCGTCGAAGCGGCCTTGCGGGCAGCGGATGCCTGGCACCTGGTGGAGCGCAGTTACCTGGCGTTGTCTGGCGGCGAGCGGCAAAGAGTGCACCTGGCTCGGGTGCTGGCGCAGCTGTGGCCGGGCGAGGCGGGTACAACGCTGCTGCTGGACGAGCCAACCTCGATGCTCGACCCGTTGCACCAGCACACCACCCTCGAAGCCGTGCGCCGCTTTGCCGACCGTGGCGCCGCGGTGCTGGTGATCCTGCATGACCTGAACCTGGCGGCGCGCTACTGTGATCGTATCCTGCTGCTGGAGCAGGGGCGCTGCCATGCCTTTGCCGCACCGTCAGCAGTGCTGACGCCGGCGGCGTTGAAGGCGGTATACGGGATCGACGTACTGGTACAGGTGCACCCGGAGCGTGGGCATCCGCTGATCATCACTCGCTAACGCTGGCGCGATCTTTGTAGGAGCAGCCTTGTGCTGCGAAGAGGCCGGTACTGACAATGCATGTCTGCTGCCCATACCGGCCTCTTCGCAGCACAAGGCTGCTCCTACATACTCCGGTCAGGCCGTGAGGGGAGATACACATGCGACATCCGCTGCTGTCCGTTTTCTCGCTGTGCCTGGGGCTGGTACTGGGTGGCTGCCAGGCCAGCCTGCCACCGCTGCCCGCTTGGCAGAGCAGTGAAGGGCGCAGCCATGCCGAGCTGGGACATATCGTCGATCTTGCCAGTGGCCAGCTGATCAGCCCTGAGCAGCTGGTGCAGCACCTGTCTGCCGCCCCCCGGGTGCTGGTCGGCGAGAAACACGACAACTCCGACCATCACGCGCTGCAGCTGTGGCTGCTGCGTGCCTTGCAAGGCCAACGCGCGCAGGGCAGCCTGCTGCTGGAGATGTTGCAGCCCGAGCAGCAACCGCTGCTGGACAAGCTCGCGGGGCAACCTTTGCCGGCAGACCTGCCCAAGGCCATGGCCTGGCAGGACGGCTGGGATTGGCAGCTGTACGGGCCAATCGTGACTGAAGCCTTGCAGCAGCGGGTGCCTTTGCTGTCCGCCAACCTCTCACCTGGCGAGATGCGCCAGGCCTATCGCCAGCCGGCTTCGTTAATGGGCGAACGGTCCAATGCGCCGACGGTCAAGGCCGCCCTGCTGGAGCAGGTGCGCGCCGGACATTGCGGGATGCTGCCAGAAAGCCAGTTGCCGGCGATGCTGGCCGTGCAGCAGCAGCGCGACCGGCGCATGGCCGAGCGCTTGCTGGCGGCGCCGCAGCCAGCACTGCTGCTGGCCGGGGCCTATCACGTGCGCAAGGACCTGGGTGTACCGTTGCACTTGGCTGACCTGCAAGCGCAGGGGGAGAGCAAGGTGCTACTGCTAGCTGAGGTTGGTGAGCAGGTCGAGGCAGGCGAGGCTGATTTTGTGTGGTACACGGCAGCGATGCCGGAGCAGGACTATTGCGCGCAACTGCGGTGACGGGGCTGTAAAAGGCAAAAAAAGACCCGGCAAATTGCCGGGTCAATAACCGTGATTAGCCTGATGAGGAGATAATCTGAGAGTCCGAACCAGGGGCTCTTAGCTTATCCAACCAGTCTCGCGACCAGTTGTGATAATCATAACTATTCTCATTTCGACGTCAATCCCTTTCCCGAGATTATTTCTGATTTTTTTGCGCAGGGCTTTTCGCATCCAGTTGTTGGTTGAGCGCTTCTTTGCGCTCCAGCGGCAAATCGTTCCAGTGCATGTCCAGCAGGGCGCCTTCAATGGCATACAGCAGCACCTTCGATGCGCGGAACCCTCGTGTCTTCACGGCCTGGTACGCACCTACCGCGCCCAGGCGGCGCAGATCCGATGCACTGTGGATGCCGGCTGCATGCAGCCACTGCGCAGAGGTCTTGCCAAGGTTCTTCAGATGCTGCAATTCATCGTTCATCGAGCCTCCTTGCGATGGCTGAACGGGGATTGGGGGATAAATCGCGAGCAGGTCAGAGAGGAGTGTAGCGGGGGATAGGAAATGCGCGGCCTTTTGCCATAGGGGGCGACGAGATGTCCTGTGCCGGCCTATTCGCGGGTTCACCCGCGAAGTGGCCGGTCCAGGAAAACGCTGAACTTACAGCCCAGGCAAGCGCTGGCGAATCTGCTCGATCACCTGGTCCATGCTCCCGGCGCTCTGGGTATCGACGCCGGTGCTCTGCACCAGTTCCTGTGCATCCAGTGGCTCACGACTGGCCTGCTGAGCTTTGACCACTTCCAGGGTGGCATCCGACGGGTCGGTATTTTCTGCCCGGCGCTGCTCCAGCCAGCTGGCGATGACCGCATCCGGCGCATGGCAGTCGAGGATCAGGAACGGCACGCCCGTCTGGCTGGCGATGTCCGCTGCGGCCTGGCGCTGATCACGTTTGAGGTAGGTGGCATCCAGCACCACCGGGAAGCCGGCCCGCAGTACGGTCGCTGCCACCTCGTGCAGGCGCTGGTAGGTCGCGACACTGGCGTCCTGATCATAGATGCCGGTACTCAGCTGGCCAGCCTCAGCCAGCTGCTGTTCACCGAACAGGCGCTTGCGCTCCACATCCGAACGCACGCGGACGGCGCCAAGGGCTTCGACCATGCGCATGGCCACGTGGCTTTTGCCCACAGCCGAAACACCGTGGGTAATGGCCAGCAGGCGCGACGGGATGGCGCTGTAGCTTTCTGCCAGGTTGGCATAGTTGCGGTAGGTGCGAAGAGTGGTGGCGCGCTGCACGCCATCGGCATCGGCTGGCATGCTGAACAGTGCAACCTTGGCCCGCACCAGCGCGCGGTAGGCTTTGTAGAAGTTGAGCAGTTCCAGGCCTTCGTAGTCGCCGGTCAGTTCCAGGTACTGGCTGATGAAGCGGCGGGCCAGGCATTTCAGGCCGCGGTCTTCCAGGTCCATGGCCAGGAAGCCGGTATCGGCGTACACATCGGTCAGGCGGAACGGTTCGTTGAACTCGATGCAGTCGAAGATCACCACCTTGCCGTCGATCAGGGTGGCGTTGCCCAGGTGGATGTCACCGTGGCACTCACGGATGAAACCATTGGCCTTGCGCTTTTCCAGCAGGCCATGCAGGCGCTCGAAGCTGCTGCGTGCCCAGGCCTGCAGGGCGTCGAGTTGCTGCAGGTCGGCCTTGTCGCTGAGGAACGGGCGAATCTGCTCGAAGTTCTGCTCCACAGGTGCCATCACGCTGTCCGGCGTGCCCAGTGGGTGCTCCACCGGCACGCGTGGGGCCTGCAGGTGGAACTCGGCGATCTGCCGGGCCATCTGGTCGATGTGCGCGGCGTTCAGTTCGCCATTGGCCTGCAGGGTGTTGAGCATCTGCCCCTGGGGGAACTGGCGCATCTTCAGCACGTACTCGATGGCTTCGCCTTCACCGCCGATCTGCGGCGCGTCGACGCTACCGGTGATCGGCAACACTTCAAGGTACAGGCCATCGGTCAGGCGCTGGTTCAGGCGCAATTCTTCGTTACAGAAATGCCGGCGCTGGTCCAGGCCGGTGAAGTCGAGGAAGCCGAAGTTCATCGGCTTCTTGATCTTGTAGGCATACTCGCCGGTGAGCAGGACCCAGGAGATATGCGTCTCGATGAGCTGGAACCCATCCACGGGGTGAGGGTACAGGGCTGGGTTCTGCAACGCAGTGATAAGGGCTTGGCTCACGGGAAATCCTTCCGGGGGCAGGGAATTCGAATGCGCCATTATGGTCAATGGTGCCGTCCCTGCCTACCGCCGGGGGCGTCTGCCCAGCCTTTATAAAGTGCGTATAATCCGCCGCCATGACCCGAACTCGAAATCCCCGTACCCCTCAGAAACGCCCGACCGGCCGCTCCCGCGCCTGGCTGGGCTGGGCTTTGAAGCTCAGCCTGGTCGGCCTGGTGATAGTCGCCGGCTTCGCGGTTTACCTCGATGCCGTTGTCCAGGAAAAGTTTTCCGGCAAGCGCTGGACCATCCCGGCCAAGGTGTATGCCCGGCCGCTGGAGCTGTTCACCGGCCAGAAACTGAGCAAGAACGACTTCCTCACCGAGCTGGACGCGCTCGGCTACCGGCGTGAAAGCGCGGCCAACGGCCCGGGAGCGGCGGCAGTCAACGGCAACACCGTCGAGCTCAATACCCGTGGCTTCCAGTTCTACGAGGGCATGGAGCCGGCGCAGTTCGTGCGTGTGCGCTTCTCCGGCGATTACGTGGCGGGCCTTTCCGGCGCCAACGACAAGACGCTTGACGTAGTGCGCCTGGAGCCGCTGATGATCGGTGGCATCTACCCGAAAAACCTCGAAGACCGCATCCTGATCAAGATCGACCAGGTACCGCCCTACCTGCTCGAAACCCTGGTGGCGACGGAAGACCGCGATTTCTACAGCCACTTCGGGGTGTCGCCCAAGTCCATCGCTCGAGCCATGTGGGTCAATACCTCGGCAGGTTCCATGCGCCAGGGTGGCAGCACCCTGACCCAGCAGTTGGTGAAGAACTTCTACCTCACCAGCGAGCGCAGCCTCAGCCGCAAGCTGACCGAGGCGATGATGGCCGTATTGCTGGAGCTGCACTACGACAAGCGCGAGATCCTCGAGGCCTACCTCAACGAGGTGTTCGTCGGCCAGGATGGTCAGCGTGCGGTGCACGGCTTCGGCCTCGCCAGCCAGTTCTTCTTCAGCCAACCGCTGTCGGAACTGAAGTTGCACCAGATCGCTTTGCTGGTGGGCATGGTCAAGGGGCCGTCCTACTACAACCCGCGTCGCTATCCGGACCGCGCCCTGGCCCGCCGCAACCTGGTGCTCGACCTGGTGGCCGAGCAGGGCGTGGCCAGCCAGGCAGAAGTCGATGCAGCGAAGAAGATGCCGCTGGGCGTGACCAAGCGCGGCAGCCTGGCAGACAGCTCGTTCCCGGCGTTCCTCGACCTGGTCAAGCGTCAGCTGCGCCAGGACTACCGCGATGAAGACTTGACCGAAGAAGGCCTGCGCATCTTCACCAGCTTCGACCCGATCCTGCAGATGAAGGCCGAAACCTCGATGAGCGAGACCTTCAAGCGCCTCGCGGGGCGCAAGGGGGCGGACGAGGTTGAGTCGGCGATGGTCGTGACCAATCCGGAAACCGGTGAGGTGCAGGCGCTTATCGGCAGCCGCCAGGCCGGCTTCGCCGGCTTCAACCGCGCCATTGATGCCGTGCGGCCGATCGGTTCGCTGGTCAAGCCGGCGGTGTACCTGACCGCGCTGGAACAACCGACCAAGTACACCTTGACCAGTTGGGTGCAGGACGAGCCGTTCTCGGTCAAAGGTGCCGACGGCCAGGTCTGGCGCCCGCAGAACTACGATCGTCGCCCGCATGGCACCATCTACCTGTACCAGGGGCTGGCCAACTCCTACAACCTGTCGACTGCCAAGATCGGCCTGGAAGTGGGTGTGCCCAACGTGATCAAGACCATTGGCCGGCTGGGAGTGAACGTTGACTGGCCAGCCTTCCCGGCCATGCTGCTGGGTGCCGGCGGCATGTCGCCAATGCAGGTCGCGACGATGTACCAAACCATCGCCAACGGAGGCTTCAATACCCCGATGCGCGGTATCCGCAGCGTGCTCACCGCCGAGGGCGAGCCGCTAAAACGCTACCCGTTCCAGATCCAGCAAACCTTCGACCCGGGGGCTATCTACCTGGTGCAGAACGCCATGCAGCGGGTGATGCGCGAAGGCACCGGCCGCTCGGTGTACAACACTTTGCCGCGCAATCTCACCCTGGCGGGCAAGACCGGCACCAGTAACGATTCGCGCGACAGCTGGTTCTCCGGGTTCAGCCAGGACCTGCTGGCCGTGGTATGGATGGGGCGTGACGACAACGGCAAGACGCCATTTACTGGTGCTACCGGCGCCCTGCAGGTGTGGACCAGCTTCATGAAGAAGGCCGACCCGCTGCCGCTGGACATGCCGCAACCGGACAACGTGGTGCAGGCCTGGATTGACCCGTACAGTGGCCATGGGTCTGATGGCAGCTGTCCGGGAGCGGTGCAGATGCCGTATATTCGCGGGAGTGAACCGCCCGCCGGCGCGACCTGCGGCGGCGAGCAGGATCCAGTTGAATCGGTCATGGACTGGGTCAAGGGCTGGATGAATTAAGCACAGGCTGCATTGATGAGGTGTGACGTGAACAAGTGGCTGTTTCCTGCCGTGACGGCGCTGGCTGTGCTCCAGGGGTGCGCCAGCGTCCCGCGCGGCAATATTCCGGTGGTCGACTCGAGCACCCGGGTGTCCAACAGCGAACGCGTGACGGCCAATCGCTCTGCGGGTGGCTATAACGCAGGTACCGCGCAGGCTCAAACGCTGCCTGAAGACTCCGGCGTGACCGTGATGATCCCGCAGGGCGCTGGCGCTTCGGGCATCCAGACGTTCCCGGCGGCCAATGGCGCGGCGCCAATCAGCACCTCGCCGATTACCCCGGGGCCGATCACCCCAGGCCCAATTACCCCTGGGCCGGTCACTTCGGCACCAATGACCACCAATCCCAACCCGATCGCCGACGAACCCTTCGACATCGCGGCTATGAACAGCGCCCCGCAAAGCACCAACGCGCCAACCGGTATTCCGCGTAGCGGTGCTGCTACCGGTGGCCTGTCGGCCGACGAGCAGCTGGACGGCCCGGTGCTGGCGCTGCTGACCACCGCGAAGACCCAGCAGGGCAGCGGTGACTTCAACGGTGCCGCATCGAGCCTGGAGCGTGCTCAGCGCATTGCCCCGCGCGAGCCACAGGTACTGTACCGTCTGGCCCAGGTACGCCTGTCGCAAGGTGATGCACCGCAGGCCGAGCAGTTGGCGCGTCGTGCTTTGACTTACGCCAACGGCCGCCCGAGCCTGCAGGCCGAGCTGTGGAACACCATCGCCCAGGCCCGCGAGAAGCAGGGTGACAGCGCTGGTGCCGCACTGGCCCGGCAAAAGGCACGGGTCAATTCGTGATGATCGAGCAGCGCATTCTGGATGTTGCCGACCACCTGCTGCTGATCGAACGTGAGCTGCAGGTGCAAGGCTGGTGGGATGACGAGCCGCCAAGCGATGAGGCACTGGCCAGCACGGTGCCTTTCGCAGTCGATACCCTCAGTTTCGAGCAGTGGCTCCAATGGATCTTCCTGCCGCGGATGAAGATCATCATCGAGCTGGGCCACCCGCTGCCCAATGCGTCCGGCATCCTGGTAATGGCTGAAACGGTATTTACCGACCGGCCAGAGCAAAGTCGTGAGCTACGCCGCCTGTTGGCAGCATTTGACCAATTGATTGCTCCTTCCGCCTGATTTCTTCAGTTTTTCCTTCAAGGGCCGCAGATTGTGGCCCTTTTTTGTGGAAATCTTATTTATTCTGCTGCTGAAGCGATTTTTAGTGGTGGCAGGAATTCATCTTGGGGAAAAATTGGCAATAATTTTCCTTGACTTGTTGGCGCCGAATCAGAAGAATCCAATCTCCGCTGTAGAGGGACTGCCAGAAGCAGACCCGCTAAGCAGATCATGAGGCGCACACCCGCGCCGACCTGTTACACCCCGCAACGCGTTACCTCGCGCTGGGTGGGAAAACCCCGCAACACTCTGGGGCGCTCCCAATACTTGCTCAGTCAGTGCTGACGTTCGCTCATGCTCTGCTTGGCAGTAAACCTATTAAGACCCGTCCAGTGAGGGCGGTATTCTGGCGTTTTAGAGGTGAACAACGTGGAGCTTTTATCTGGCGCTGAGATGGTCGTCCGCTTCTTGCGTGACGAAGGCGTTAAGCACATCTACGGGTACCCTGGTGGTGCTCTCCTGCATGTTTACGACGCGCTGTTCAAGGAACCGGAAGTCGAGCACATCCTGGTTCGTCATGAGCAGGCAGCTACCCATATGGCGGACGGCTACGCCCGCGCCACCGGCAAGGCCGGCGTGGTGCTGGTAACCTCCGGCCCGGGCGCGACCAATGCCATTACCGGTATTGCCACCGCCTACATGGATTCGATTCCGATGGTCATCCTGTCCGGCCAGGTGCCTAGCACCATGGTGGGTACCGATGCCTTCCAGGAAACCGACATGATCGGTATTTCGCGGCCGATCGTGAAGCACAGCTTCATGATCAAACATGCCAGCGAAATTCCCGAAGTTCTGAAAAAAGCTTTCTACCTGGCGCAATCCGGTCGCCCAGGTCCGGTCGTGGTCGACATTCCAAAAGATATGACCAACCCGGCCGAGAAGTTCGAATACGTCTACCCGAAAAAGGTCAAGCTGCGCTCCTATAGCCCAGCGGTACGCGGCCACTCCGGCCAGATCCGCAAGGCTGCAGAGATGCTGCTGGCGGCCAAGCGCCCGATCGTCTACTCCGGTGGCGGCGTGATCCTCGGTGGTGGCTCCGAAGCCCTGACCGAAATCGCCAAGTCGCTGAACCTGCCGGTCACCAATACCCTGATGGGTCTGGGTGGCTTCCCGGGTACCGACCGCCAGTTCCTCGGCATGCTCGGCATGCACGGCAGCTTCACTGCCAACATGGCCATGCATCATGCCGACGTCATCTTCGCCGTCGGTGCCCGTTTCGACGACCGCGTGGTCAACGGCCCGGCCAAGTTCTGCCCGAATGCCAAGATCATCCATATCGACATCGACCCGGCGTCGATCTCCAAGATGATCAAGGCCGACGTGCCGATCGTCGGCCCGGTCGACAGCGTGCTCAGCGAAATGCTCGGCATCCTCAAGGAAATCGGCGAGCAGCCTGACAAGGCGGCGCTGGATGCCTGGTGGAAGCAGATCGACGAATGGCGTGGCAATGGCGAGCTGTTCCCTTACGACAAGGGTGACGGCAATGTCATCAAGCCGCAGAAAGTCATCGAGACCCTGTGCGAAGTGACCAATGGCGATGCCTTCGTCACCTCCGACGTGGGCCAGCACCAGATGTTCGCGGCGCAGTACTACCGCTTCAACAAGCCGAACCGCTGGATCAACTCCGGTGGCCTGGGCACCATGGGCTTCGGCTTCCCGGCGGCGATGGGCGTCAAGCTCAACTTCCCGGACCAGGACGTGGCCTGCGTGACCGGCGAAGGCAGCATCCAGATGAACATCCAGGAGCTGTCCACCTGCATGCAGTACGGCCTGCCGGTGAAGATCGTCAACCTGAACAACGGTGTGTTGGGCATGGTCCGTCAGTGGCAGGACATGGCCTACAACGGTCGTCACTCGCACTCGTACGTCGAGTCGCTGCCTGACTTCATCAAGCTGGCCGAGGCCTATGGCCATGTGGGTATCCGCATCACCAGCCTGAAGGACCTCAAGCCGAAGCTGGAAGAAGCGTTTGCGATGAAGGACCGCCTGGTGTTCATCGACATCGCGGTTGACCGCAGTGAGCACGTCTATCCGATGCAGATCAAGGATGGCTCGATGCGTGACATGTGGCTGAGCAAGACGGAGCGTACCTGATATGCGGCACATCATCTCCCTGCTGCTGGAAAACGAACCAGGTGCGTTGTCCCGCGTGGTCGGCCTGTTCTCCCAGCGTAACTACAACATTGAAAGCCTGACCGTGGCGCCGACCGAAGACCCGACCCTGTCGCGTCTGACGCTGACCACCGTTGGCCATGACGAAGTGATCGAACAGATCACCAAGAACCTGAACAAGCTGGTCGAAGTGGTCAAGCTCGTCGACCTGTCGGAAAGCGCTCACATCGAGCGTGAACTGATGCTGGTCAAGGTCAAGGCCACCGGTGCCCAGCGCGCCGAGATCAAGCGCACCACGGATATCTTCCGTGGCCAGATCGTCGATGTGACTGCCAGCGTGTACACCGTGCAGCTGAGCGGCACCAGCGACAAACTGGACAGCTTCATCCAGGCGATCGGCACTGCATCGATTCTCGAAACCGTGCGCAGCGGCGTTACCGGCATTGCCCGTGGCGACAAAGTGCTCAGCATCTAAATTCAAAAATTAGCGATGGCTCCGCAGGGGCCGAGATATAACCAGGGGTATTTTCATGAAAGTTTTCTACGATAAAGACTGCGACCTTTCCATCATCCAGGGTAAGAAAGTCGCCATCATCGGTTACGGTTCCCAGGGCCACGCTCAGGCGTGCAACCTGAAGGACTCCGGTGTAGATGTCACCATCGGTCTGCGTAAAGGTTCGGCCACCGTTGCCAAGGCAGAAGCCCATGGCCTGAAAGTGACCGACGTTGCCTCTGCCGTAGCTGCTGCCGACCTGGTCATGATCCTGACCCCGGACGAGTTCCAGGGCCAACTGTACAAGCAGGAAATCGAGCCGAACATCAAGAAGGGCGCTACCCTGGCCTTCTCCCACGGCTTCTCGATCCACTACAACCAGGTTGTCCCACGTGCCGACCTCGACGTGATCATGATCGCGCCGAAGGCCCCGGGCCACACCGTTCGCTCCGAGTTCGTCAAGGGCGGCGGTATCCCTGACCTGATCGCCATCTACCAGGACGCCTCCGGCAACGCCAAGAATGTCGCCCTGTCGTACGCTTCGGGCGTAGGCGGCGGCCGTACCGGCATCATCGAAACCACCTTCAAGGACGAGACCGAAACCGACCTGTTCGGTGAGCAGGCTGTTCTGTGCGGCGGTACCGTAGAGCTGGTCAAGGCCGGTTTCGAAACCCTGGTCGAAGCTGGCTACGCGCCGGAAATGGCCTACTTCGAGTGCCTGCACGAACTGAAGCTGATCGTTGACCTCATGTACGAAGGCGGCATCGCCAACATGAACTACTCGATCTCCAACAACGCCGAGTACGGTGAGTACGTAACCGGTCCGGAAGTCATCAACGAAGAATCCCGCAAGGCCATGCGCAATGCCCTGAAGCGCATCCAGGACGGCGAGTACGCGAAGATGTTCATCTCCGAAGGTGCTACCAACTACCCATCGATGACCGCCAAGCGCCGCAACAACGCCGCTCACGGCATCGAAATCATCGGCGAGCAGCTGCGCTCGATGATGCCGTGGATCTCGGCTAACAAAATCGTCGACAAGACCAAGAACTAAGTCTTATCGAAAGATGAAAAACGCGGCTTCGGCCGCGTTTTTTCGTTCTGACTGTCAGCTTCTGGTATAAAGCAGACCAGTGGCCTGCCGTCAGAACCTGTTTTGCAGGTCCGTGTCGAACATTTTCCATCCTGTTGCAAGGTACCCTCCATGAGCGAACGTCCCGAAGAGCCGAACAAGCCCTCCGACGCCGAAAGCCTGCTACCTGTCGATGAGCACGTTGAAGAAGGGCATGACGCCGAAGGGCGCAAGGTACGCCATCGTGGCATCTACCTGCTGCCCAACCTGTTTACCACCGCCAACCTGTTTGCCGGTTTCTATTCCATCATCAGCTCGATGAGCGCGCAGAGCGCCCTGAGTGCCGGTGACCCGCGCGAGGCGAGCAAGTACTTTGCCTTCGCTGCGATCGCCATCTTCGTGGCCATGGTGCTCGACGGCCTGGATGGCCGTGTCGCGCGCATGACCAACACACAGAGCGCCTTTGGTGCCGAGTACGACTCACTGTCGGACATGGTTGCCTTTGGTGTCGCTCCGGCCTTGCTGGCCTTTGGCTGGGCGCTGGGCGACATGGGCAAGGTTGGCTGGATGGTTGCCTTCATCTATGTGGCCGGTGCAGCACTGCGCCTGGCACGCTTCAATACCCAGGTCGGCACCGCCGACAAGCGCTACTTCATCGGCCTTGCCAGTCCTGCTGCTGCGGGTGTGGTCGCGGGTACCGTGTGGGCGTTCAGCGACTACGGCATCCAGGGCTCCAAGCTGTCGTTCCTGGTGGCGCTGCTGGTGGCTGCTGCCGGCATGCTGATGGTCAGCAACATCAAGTACAACAGCTTCAAGGAGCTGGACCTGAAGGGGCGTGTGCCGTTCGTGGCTATCCTGGCCGTGGTGCTGGTGTTTGCCGTGGTGTTCAGCGACCCGCCGCGTATCCTGCTGCTGATCTTCCTCGCCTATGCGGCTTCGGGCCCGATTCAGTTCCTGCTGAAGTCACGCCGTCGCAAAGCGTGACAATCATTTAATGCTGGAATAACCCGCCGGCTCCATAGTCTTACTGGTACATCCGTTATCCAGTGCTGTGGAGCCGCTCATGCTCATCAAGCTTCCCAGGTCTTCCGAGTGCAAGGCGTCGGAGATCACCCCCGAAGGCATCTATCTCTCCCGTCGTACCCTGCTGGGTGGCTCGTTGGCTGGCCTGGCCCTGGGCGCTTTGCCGAGCATGGCGCGCGCAGCTGAAGCCAGCCGATACGCCGATGTCGAGGCGGGCAGGGCGCCTGGCTGGTTCAATGAAAAGCTCGCAGCTACCCGATGGCAGGCAGTAACGGTCAAGGGTGAGGCAATCACGCCGTTCAAGGATGCCACCCACTACAACAACTTCTACGAGTTCGGGCCTGACAAGGGCGACCCGGCGGCCAATGGCGACAGCCTGAAGACCGAACCTTGGAGCGTTGTGGTCGATGGCGAAGTGGGTAAGCCCGGCCGCTATGCGCTGGAGGACTTCGTCAAACCGTACCAGCTCGAGGAGCGCATCTACCGGCTGCGGTGCGTGGAGGCGTGGTCGATGGTCATTCCGTGGCTGGGCTTCCCGTTGGCGCAGGTGCTCAAGCAGGTCGAGCCGACATCCAAGGCACGTTATGTGCGCTTCGAAACCCTGAAAGACCCGGAGCACATGCCGGGGCAGCGTTCGGGTTTTGCCTTGATCGACTGGCCTTATAGAGAAGGCTTGCGCCTGGATGAGGCAATGCATCCTTTAGCGATCCTGGCGGTCGGGATGTATGGCCGGGAGCTGCCCAACCAGAATGGCGCGCCGTTGCGGCTGGTGGTGCCGTGGAAGTATGGCTTCAAGAGCATCAAGTCGATCGTGCGTATCAGCCTGGTGGCGGAGCAGCCGGGCACCACCTGGGAAGGGCTGGCGCCGGATGAATATGGGTTCTATGCCAATGTGAACCCGACGGTCGACCACCCCCGTTGGAGCCAGGCGCGTGAACGGCGGCTGCCCAGCGGGCTGTTCAGTCCCAATGTGCGGGAAACCCAGATGTTCAATGGCTATGCCGATGAAGTGGCGTCGCTGTATACCGGGCTTGATCTGCGGAAGAACTATTGATGCGTTACCCCTGGTTTCGTCTGGCCATTTTCATCGTGGGATGCCTGTTCCCAGTCTGGTGGTTGTATGAGGCGGCGATGAATCTGCTAGGGCCTGATCCCGGAAAGATCATGATGGACCGGCTTGGGCTCGGGGCGCTGACCTTCCTGCTGGTTACCTTGGGCATGACCCCGCTGCAGAAGCTGACGGGATGGTCGGGCTGGATCGTGGTGCGCCGGCAGTTGGGGTTGTGGGTGTTTGCCTATATCGTGCTGCACGTCCTGGCTTACCTGTTCTTTATCCTTGGGCTGGACTGGGGGCAGCTGGCGGTTGAGCTGCGCAAGCGGCCTTACATTATTGTGGGTGCGCTTGGGTTTCTTGGGCTGCTGGCCCTGGCGGTTACCTCGAATCGGTATAGCCAGCGGCGGTTGGGTGCGCGTTGGAAGAAGCTGCACCGGTTGGTGTACGTGATACTTGGGTTGGGGTTGCTGCATTTTCTGTGGATCGTGCGCTCGGATTTGCGGGAGTGGGCGATTTATGCGGTTATTGGGGCTGTGTTGATGGTGTTGCGGGTTTCTGCTGTTGCGCGGGTGCTGCCCAGGGTTGGTCGGAGGCAGGGGAGGGTGGTCTGAGCGATTATTTCAATTTCTTGAAATTAAAGGTTGACGCCCTCTCGAATCCCCTTATAATGCGCCCCACTTCCAGCGACGCCGGAACGACAAACTCCTTGATTTTCAAAGAGTTAGATAGTTGAAGCGAAGTTGAAAGGGCTACGATCGAATGATTGTCAGCGGTTGAGATGATGGTTGACAGCGCTTCTAAACGCTGTATGATTCGCCTCCCGCTACGAGAGATCGCAGCGAGTCAAGTGTTTGAAGCTAAACGAGTTTCTCGCAAAAAACTTCAAATTAAACGCTTGACAGCAAATGAGGAAAGCGTAGAATGCGCGCCTCGGTTGAGACGAAACGCTCT
>NZ_JBKGFP010000047.1:0-162808 GCF_046557535.1 Pseudomonas sp. S1(2024) | reverse complement strand
GTCGCGAAAGGGCCGCAAAGCGGCCCCGGCAATTTCTGCTGCACAGCTGAAATCCTGGGGCCGCTTCGCGCCCCATCGCGACACAAGGCCGCTCCTACAAGGGGGGCGTCAGCTTGAGTCGGTCATTCCAGGTCGAGCTTTTCTTCCAGGCGGTCGAGGTGCTTGTGCATCAGGCCCAGCGCCGCCTCGGCATCGCCATGCTCCACGGCATCGATGATCGCCGCATGTTCCTCCCACGCGCAGTGGTCGCAGCAAGGCGACTCGTAACGGGCGATGATCAGCGAGGTCATCGGCACCAGGCCATTGAGAAACCGCGCCAGTGGCGCATTGGCAGCCACCTGCGCCAGTTTCAGGTGAAACTCGCCGCCCAGGCGGATCGCCGCACAACGCTCGCCGTTTTCATGGTGCTGGCGCTCGCGCTCCACCAGTTGCCGCAGCTGGCGAATCTGTACCGGCCGGGCGCGTTGCGCGGCCAGGGTGATAAGCGTGGTTTCGGCCAGGCGCCGGGCGCTGAGCACCTGGCGTGCCTGCTCCGGGTCGGGCACGGCCAGATGCGCAGTGTGGCTGGGGCGCTGCACCACCACCTGCTGGTCGGACAGGCGCCCGAGCACACGGCGGATCACTGTACGGCTGACACCAAAGGCATGGCCCAGCGCCTGTTCGGGCAACAGGCTGCCAGGTGGCAGGCGCTGTTCGAGGATGGCATCGAACAGCCGCGGGTAGATCTGCTCGGCCGACAGGCGGGTTTCGCCAGCCGCGAGCAGGGCCGGCAAGTGAGGGGCGGCGTTCATGGTCGCTCTCCTGGGGTCATGGATGCGGGTGTTCGTCCGGGATGTTCAACGGGATGCCCATGCGCAACCCTTCGGCCAGAATGTGCTGGCGCATCTGGGCACTGGCCTGGGCGCTGCTGCGCTCACGTATGGCGCGCACCACCGCTTCGTTTTCCTTCAGCCGCGCGGCCAGGTGCTCTGGCGAATTGCGCAGCATGTCGGCGCTCTGCTTGAGGGCATTGCCGGTCTGTTGCACCACGCTCTGGAAGATCGGGTTGGTGGTCAGGGCGAACAGCGCTTCATGGAAGGCGATGTAGGCCCTGACTCCGGCTTCGCTGTCATCGGCCTCCAGCGCTTCACGCATGTCCATCAGGGTAAGGCGCAGTTGGCCGATGTCCTGACTGTTGGCCGACTGCGCCACCAGGCCGACGATGAAAGGCTCAAGGGTGTAGCGCAGCTCCAGCACGTCGGCCAGGCTGGCTGCGGCGCTGGTGTCCAGGCCCGGTTCCTGGGTGGCGGCATCGACATCCAGTACCAGCACACCCTTGCCTGGCAGCGAACGCACCAGGCCCAGGGTTTCCAGCACGGTCACCGCTTCGCGCAGGCTGGGGCGGCTGATGCCCAGTTGTTCGGCCAGTTCGCGCTGGCCTGGCAGCATGTCGCCGGTACGCCATTGGCCTCGGGCCAGGGCCTGGCGCAGTTTTTCCACCACTGAGTTGACGACGGTAGATGAGCTGATCACGGTTCGCTCCTGGAAGGGCCGGCGTCAGTGCCGGCCACGTTCGCTCAGAATTCCTGTTGATGGGGGTTGGGCTGCTTGCGTGGCATGGGGGCGAAACCGGGCTTGCCGTCGAGCACGTTGTGCGCACGTTCCAGGTCGATGTCCTTCTCCCAGCGTGCGATGGCCACGGTGGCCACGCAGTTGCCGATCAGGTTGGTCAGCGCTCGGCCGATGCCCATGAACCAGTCCACCGCCAGTACCAGTACCAGGCCGACCACCGGGATCGCCGGCACGGCGGTCAGGGTAGCGGCGAGGATGACCAGCGCCGAGCCTGGGATGCCGTGAGCGCCCTTGGAAGTCACCAGCGATACCAGCAGGATGGTCAGCAGGTCGGTCATTGCCAGTGGCGTGCCGGTGGCGTTGGCAATGAACACGATGGCCAGGGTCAGGTAGATGGAGAAACCATCGAGGTTGAACGAATAACCGGTGGGGATCACCAGGCCGACGGTGGAGCTGCCGATGCCCAGGTGCTCGAGCTTGCGCATGATCTGTGGCAGTACGGCGTCGGACGAGGCGGTGCCCAGCACGATGGTCAGTTCTTCACGCAGGTACTTGATCAGCGGCAGCAGCTTCAGCCCCGACAGGCGCATGACCGTGCCCAGCACGATCAGTACGAAGCCGGCACAGGTCAGGTAGAACAGCGCCACCAGCCCGCCCAGGTGCTGCAGCGATTCCAGGCCGTACTTGCTGGTGGTGAAGGCGATGGCGCCGAACACGCCGATCGGTGCCAGGCGCACGATCATGCCCATGATGCGGAAGATCACGTGGCTCAGTTCGTTGATCAGCCGCGAGATGCCGGCTGCCGAGTCACCCACCAGGTTCAGCGCGCTGCCGAACAGTACCGAGAACAGCAGCACCTGGAGGATGTTGTTGTCGGCAAAGGCGCCGATCACCGAGGTGGGGATCAGGTCCATGAAGAACGCCGTGGCACCGTGGATGTGCTGGCCGCGCTCGGCCAGGCTGCTGGCGTCGGCGCTGGACAGTTGGTCCAGGTGGATGTTGGCGCCGCTGCCGATGCCGCTGGTGAAGGCGAACACCAGGCCGATCACCAGTGCCAGGGTGGTCAGTATCTCGAAGTAGATCACCGACTTCAGGCCGATGCGCCCGACCTTTTTCAGGTCACCGGCGCCCGAGATACCGCTGACCACCACGCAGAACACGATCAGGCCGATGAGCATCTTGATCAGCTTGATGAAGCCGTCGCCAAGGGGTTTGAGTTGCAGGGAAAGGTCGGGGAAGCTGAGACCGCAGGCGATGCCGAGGGCAAGGCCGAGCACGACTTGAAGGAAGATCGAACGCGAGCACCATTTGAGCATGGGAGGGATCTCTGATCGGTGTCCTTGCTTCGGTAGCCGCACGGGGCGAAAGAGCGCAGGACTTAATTATTGTGGTCTTACCGGTTTGTTCAGCGCGAAGCCATGAAAGCGCGAAAAATCCGACATTGCAAGGATTTTTGGCCTTACCGGTCTGACCAGTTGTGGGGCAATCCAGCGTCTCTGGCTCTAATTCGGTGCATCTGGTTGGATCGAGCCGCAGTGCGGCCGTTCACAGGTGAATCGCAGCGGCGAACCGCGTGCGCACATGAATCAGATCAGGCTTTGGCCAGTGCCTCGTGCAACATTGCAATCAGCTTGCCAAGCGCCATGCCGACTTCGATATTTTCGATAACGCCATGATTCGTAAGGTTTATTTGCATTCCTTGGCTGACCTCGTAGAATCCGCGCCCGACCGGGAAGTCACCAAAGGGTCGATTGCAGGGGATTCATCCTGATAATCGCCTCGCAAGCAGGCTCCCGGCGTTTGAATGAATGGAGTCTCATAGTGCGTCTCAACCTTCCGGTTACCCCGGTCGAGCAACGTTTTCCCCCCGATCAGCGATTGATTTCCGCTACCGACACCAGCAGCCTGATCACCTACTGCAACCCCGAGTTCGCCGCCATCAGCGGTTACAGCGAGGCAGAGCTGATCGGCAGCCCACACAACCTGGTACGCCACCCGGACATGCCGCCGGCGGTGTACCAGTTGATGTGGAATTACCTGAAGGCCGGCAAGAGCTGGATGGGCATCGTCAAGAACCGCTGCCGCAACGGCGATTACTATTGGGTCAACGCCTACGTCACGCCTATTCTCGAAGCCGGGCGGGTGGTGGGCTATGAATCGGTACGGGTGTGCCCGACGCGTGAGCAGGTGGCCCGTGCCGAGGCCCTGTATGCACGCATGCGCAACGGTCAGGCTGTGTTGCCCTGGTCACGGCGCGCGACCATGCTGGCGCGTGACCTGGCCGTACCGCTCGTGGGCGGGGGGCTGGCTTTGGGGGCCAACAATCTGTGGCCCGGCCTGGTCGCGCAGGGGCTGACCCTGGGGCTGTTCCTGGCCTATGGCCTGTTGGCACGCAATGCCGTTGGGCGGCAGATGGAGCGCATAGTGCAGGGCGCAGACGGCACCTTCGCCGACCCGATCGCCGCCTTGACCTACAGCGACCTGCCCGGTGCTGGCGGACAACTGCAATTGATGCTGATCAGCGAGGAGGCGCGGCTGAAAACCGCGCTGACCCGGTTAAGTGACTTGGCGGCCCAGATGGCCGTGGCTGCACATGATGCCGGGGCGTTGTCGCGCAGCACCGAGGCGGCATTGCTGGAGCAGCGTGCGGAAACCGACCTGAGCGCCACTGCCATGAACCAGATGGCCGCTTCCATCGGTGAGGTTGCCAACCATGTGCAACTGACTGCTGCCGAAGCCCACACTGCGCACCTGCTGGCCGAGCAGGGCAGCCTGGTGGCCGACGCCAGCGGAGCTGCAATCCGCACCTTGGCCGGTACCGTGGCCCAGATCAACCAGGCTGTCAGCCACCTGGCTGGTCAGACCGGTGCTATCGCCGAAGCCACCGGGATGATCCGCGGCATCGCCGAGCAGACCAACCTGCTGGCGCTAAATGCCGCCATCGAGGCGGCCCGTGCCGGCGAGCAAGGCCGTGGCTTTGCCGTGGTCGCCGATGAAGTGCGGGCACTGGCCGACAAGACCCGGCAGTCGACACTGCACATCCAGGCTATCATCGATGCTCTGCGCAGTGGCGCAGAGGAGGCCGTGGCGATTGCCAGCCAGGGCATCGACGGTGCCGAGCAGGGCGTTGCCCAGGTGCAGGAAGCGCGGCAGGCGTTGCATGGCATTCGTGATGCGGTGCAGCGCATCAGTGACA
This sequence comes from Pseudomonas sp. S1(2024), assembly GCF_046557535.1. NCBI lineage: Bacteria > Pseudomonadati > Pseudomonadota > Gammaproteobacteria > Pseudomonadales > Pseudomonadaceae > Pseudomonas > Pseudomonas sp. S1(2024). The sequence continues at coordinate 158,061 of NZ_JBKGFP010000047.1, read as the reverse complement.
TGAGCCAGCAGATGGCTACGGCTTCGCAGCAGCAGTCGGCCGTCGCCGAAGACGTCTCGAGGCAGATCAATGGTGTGGCCGGCATAGCCCAGCACAGCGCACACAGCGCCAACGCCGCAGCCTCTCGCGGCGCCGAACTGGAAGAGGTGTGCGCCGGATTGCGTGCCCTTGTGGAGCGCTTCAACCGTTAAGGCAGGATGCTTTATGGATGACAACTATCGTGCAGCCGTTGACGCGGCTGCGATCTTTTCCGAAACCGACCTGCGTGGAACCATCACTTACGTCAACCAGCAGTTCTGCAGCATCTCGGGCTACAGCCGCGAGGAGCTGCTGGGCGCCAACCACCGCATCCTCAACTCCGGCCTGCACGAGCCGGAGTTCTTCGTCGGCATGTGGCGGGCGCTGGCCGCCGGCCGGGTGTGGAAGGGCGAGATCTGCAACCGCGCCAGGGACGGCTCGCTGTACTGGGTCGACAGCACCATGGTGCCACTGGTCGACCCGCTCACCGGAGAGGTGCGCAAGTACGTGTCGATCCGTTTCGACGTCACCGAGAAGCGCCAGCTGCTGCATACCTTGCAATGGCGTGTGGGCCATGACGTGCTAACCGGCCTGCCCAACCGCGCTTACCTGTCCGACCTGCTGAACCAGGCCCTGGCCTACTCGCGCCGTGAAGACATTCCGCTGGCTGTATGCATGCTCGACCTGGATGGCTTCAAGGCAGTCAACGACGGCTACGGGCATGCCATGGGCGACCTGCTGTTGGTCGAGGTGGCGCAGCGGCTGAAGCACATCCTGCGCGATGGCGACGCAGTGGCCCGGTTGTCGGGGGACGAATTCGTGCTGATCCTGCGCAACGTCGAAGACCGCCAGTTGCATGCTGCGCTGCGCCGGGTGCTGCGGGCACTGGCGGCGCCTTATGTGGTACGCGAGCAGCGCCTGTCGCTCAGCGCCAGTATCGGCGTGACCCTGTACCCGCAGGACGACGAAGACGCCGACACCTTGGTGCGCCATGCCGACCAGGCCATGTATGTGGCCAAGCAGCGTGGGCGCAACCGCTATCACCTGTTCGACGTGACACAGGAACAGGAACTCAAGGCTACCCACCAGACCGTGGCGCGGGTGCGCCGGGCCCTGCACAACGGCGAGCTGTGCCTGTATTACCAGCCCAAGGTCAACCTGCGCAGCGGCCAGGTGCTGGGCTTCGAGGGCTTGCTGCGCTGGCAGCGGCCAGGCCGCGGGCTGGTGCCGCCTGGTGATTTCCTGCCGGCAGTGGAGCAGACCGACCTGATCGTGGAAATCGGCGAATGGGTGCTCGACCAGGCGCTGAACCAGTTGCAGGCATGGCAACGTCAGGGGCAGCCCTGGTCACTGAGCGTGAACATCGCCGCGCGGCATTTGCAGCGTGGTGACTTTGTCGAGCGCCTGCAGCAGTTGCTGGCGGCGCACCCGGAGGTGGACCCGGCGCGGCTGGACCTGGAAATCGTCGAGTCGGTGGCCATCGATAACCTGCAGCATGTCAGCTGCTGTCTCGATGCCTGCCGCGCACTGGGTGTGCGCTTCTCCCTGGACGACTTTGGCACTGGCTATTCGTCGCTGAGCTACCTGAAGCGCTTGCCGACACAGACGATCAAGATCGATCAGTCATTCGTGCGCGACATCCTGCATGACCAGGACGACCTGGCGCTGACCGAAGCGGTGATCGGCCTGGCCCGGGCGTTTGGCCGCGAGGTGATTGCCGAAGGGCTGGAGAGCGTCGAGCACGGCCGCGTGCTGATGGGCCTGGGCTGCGAACTGGCACAGGGTTACTGTATCGCCCGGCCGATGCCGGCCAGTGCGGTGCAAGCCTGGGCGCAGGCCTACCGGCAGCCGGAGCAATGGCGTGACCCTTGATGCCGCGTCAGCGGGCCATTGGCTTGACCTCGGCCAGCACCGGGTGCGCCACCAGCTTGTCGATGTGCAGGGCGTCGTCGTTCATCCAGCTTTCGCTGAGCAGCCGGTAGTGTTCCATGTCGCGGCAGCGCAGGCGCAGGCTGTAGTCGAAGTGGCCGCTGATCAGCTGGCACTCGTGCACTTCCGGGCAGTTGCGCAGGGTGGCTTCGAAGGCCTTCTGCGCGGCCCGCCCGCTCTGGTTGGACAGGGCGACCAGCACAAGCAGCGACACCCCGGGCGCGACCTTCTGCAGGTCGATGATCGCCCCGTAGCCGCGGATCACGCCACGGCGCTCCAGCTTGCGTACACGCTCCAGACAGGGGCGCGGGGTGAGGTGGACGAGGCTGGAGAGTTTTTCGAAAGTGATGCGGCCGTCATGGCGCAGGATGTCGATGATCGCTTCGTCGATGCGGTCGAGGGGGTGGGCGTTGGCGTCCTTGGTGTCCATGCGCTTGGGCTTCTTTCAGAAGAGGGCATGGGACAGGGTAGGCGGTAAAGGGGGCCGCTGCGCGGCCCATCGCGACACAAGGCCGCTCCTACAAGGGATACGCGGTCCTTGTGTAGGAGCGGCCTTGTGTCGCGATGGGCTGCGCAGCAGCCCCAGGGGCCATCAGGCGCAGACAGAACCAGCCTTGGGCACCGCCCGCAACTCCACCACCCGCGGCTGCAACAACCCATACAAATCCTTCGGATCCTCCAGCACCGGCACCAGCCCGATGTCCGTGCCGATACCCAGTGCCTGCGCCGTGTCCAGCACATAGCGCAATGCCGAGTAATCCTCCAGGGCAAACCCCACCGAGTCGAACAGCGTCACCTGTTCGCCGTGCTCACGCCCCTTGGCTTCCCCGGCGACCACACGCCAGAACTCGGTCACTGGTGAGTCTGCAGGCATCTGCTGGATCTCGCCTTCCACCCGGCTTTGCGGTTCGTACTCGACGATCACCCGGGCCCGCTCCACAATCGCCCGATGCAGCTCGGTCTTGCCCGGGCAGTCACCCCCCACGGCATTCAGGTGCATGCCCGGCTCGATCATCTCCGGGGTGAGGATGGTGGCGCAGGCCTTGTCGGCGGTTACCGTGGTGACGATATCGGCCCCGCGTACCGCTTCGGCCACGGAGCTGGCGATGCTCAGCTTGAGACCGGGGCGGTTGGCCAGGTTGGCGACCAGCTTGGCCGAGGCAGCCGGGTCGATGTCATACAGGCGGATTTCATCGATGCCCAGCAGGGCATTGAAGGCGATGGCCTGGAACTCGCTCTGCGAGCCATTGCCGATCAATGCCATGCTGCGGCTGTCTTCGCGCGCCAGGTAGCGGGCGGCCAGGGCCGAGGTGGCGGCGGTGCGAATGGCGGTGGTCAGGGTCATTTCGCTGAGCAGCAACGGTGCACCGGTATCGACGCTGGCTAGGGCGCCGAAGGCCATCACCGTGAGCAGGCCATGGCGAGTGTTCTTAGGATGGCCGTTGACGTACTTGAAGGCGTAGCGGCTGGCGTCCGAGATTGGCATCAGCTCGATTACGCCGTCCGCTGAATGGTTGGCCACCCGGGCGCATTTTTCGAAGGCTGGCCAGCGCAGGTAGTCCTGGCGGATGTACTCGGCCATTTCCAGCAGGCACGTGGGCAGGCCTTTGCGGTTGACCAGGCGGGCCAGGTCTTGCACATCGATATAGCGGGTCATGAGGGGTCTCCCTGCGGTCGACGCTTCCAGAGTGGGCTCTGGTTTCATTGTGCGGCGGGTGGGGAGGCAAAGCTGGCTGTAATGGGCTGTGGCGGCAGCGGCTTTGGCTGATTTCGCTGCGCTGGCAGCCGAATCGGCTGTGGCTGGGCCGGCCCTATCGCCGGCAAGCCGGCTCCCACAGGGATATCACAGGCCTTGAGAGCGGCGCTGTACCTGTGGGAGCTGGCTTGCCGGCGATGAGGCCAGTACAGGCCAGGGCAATCATCGCTCACGCAGCCGCTTGTACAGCGTGGTGCGGCTGATCCCGAGCCCGCGCGCCACCGCCGAGAGGTTGCCGTTGGCTTGTGCCACCAGCTCGCGCAGGTCCGCCTCTTCGGGCGCAATCGGCACAGGCACCTGCGCCTCGGCGAGAAAACCCGCAGGCAGGTGTTCCAGGCCAACCGGCTCATTACCCGCCAAGGCCAGCGCCACCTGCAGCACACTCACCAGTTCACGCATGTTCCCTGGCCAGGGGTGCCGGTCAAGCAGCTCGATAATGGCCGCAGGCAGCCGCGCAGGCTGCCCGGGATCACGGTAGCGCGCATGCACCTGCTCGATCAGCTGCCGGCGGTCATTACGCTCGCGCAGCGGCGGCAAAACCACTGCCAGCCCGGCGATGCGGTAATACAGGTCCTGGCGAAAGCGCCCGGCGCGCACTTCTTCGGCCAGGTCGCGGTTGCTCGCCGACACCACGCGAATATCCACCGCCACCGGTTCGCCGCTGCCCAATGGCTGGATGCTGCGCGTCTGCAGCACGCGCAGCAGGCGGGCCTGGGTGGGCAACGGCATGTCGCCAATTTCGTCGAGGAACAGGATGCCGTGGTGGGCCTTGCGGATCAGCCCCGGGTTGCCCTTCTGGTGGGCGCCGGTGAACGCGCCCTTGTCGTAGCCGAACAGCTCCGACTCCACCAGCTCTGCGGGGATCGCCGCGCAGTTGACGGCTATGAGCGGCTGGCTGGCGCGGCTGCTGGCCCGGTGCAGGGTATCGACGAATACCTCCTTGCCTACGCCGGTTTCGCCCTGCACCAGGACCGGGATGTCTTTTTCCAGCAGCAGGCCGGCCTGCGCCAGGGCTTTCTCCAGGCGTGGCTCGGCGCTGCTGGCGGCGGGGCGGCCGGGAGCCTCGCGCGGCGGCTGCCACTGGCAATGAAAGCGGTTGCGCCCGGTGGCTTGCAGGGCGAAGGGCTGTTGCCGGGGATGGCTGAGCAGCTGTTGCAGGGGCAACTGGAACAGTTGCGCGATGTTCTGCTGCAGCGGGTTGCCCCCGAGCAGGGTGTCGGCCCGGTGATTGGCGGCCAGCACCTGCCCGTGCTCATCGAATACCAGCAGGCCGGCCCAGGGGCTGTCGAGGTTGTCGGAGGCGCTGTTGAAGATCAATTGCGCATGCTGGTCGGCATGCTCGGCGAGGATCAGGCGGTTCTCCAGGCTCTGGCCCATCATGCGTACCAGGCCCAGGGTCTGGCTGGCGGGCAGGTAGCCGTCGCTGGCCACATCGAGCACCCCGACCAGCTGCCGTTCGGCGTCGAACAGCGGCGCGGCGGCGCTGGACATATAGCGGTTCTGGCGCAGGAAGTGCTCGTCCTGGCCCACGTGGATCGCCTCGGCGCAGACCAGCGCGGTGCCCAGCGCATTGGTGCCGACACCGCGCTCGTGCCAGTGGGCCCCGGCGCTGAAACCATGCTGCTGGCGCGGCTCGATGAACCGCCGCGAGCCCCAGCTGTCGAGCAGGCAGCCGCTGGCATCGGCCAGCATCACCAGGTAGCTGGCATTGCCCAGCAGGTGGGCATATTGCGGCAGCACCGCTTCGCGGGTCAGGTGCAGCAGGGCCTGGCGCCGCTCCAGCAGGGCGCTCAGCTCGGCGCGGGTCAGGCAGTCGAAGTCCGGGGCGTGTTGGGGGTGCAGGCCGTGGTCGCGGCAGCGGGCCCAGGAGGCCTGGATCAGTTGGGCATGGGGCGAAGCGGATGCGGCCATGGGCCTGTCCTGTGTGATTGTTGTCATGGGGCCGACCGCTGTTCAGTGTCGTGCAGGGTTGTTCAATGTCAAACCGGCAAGTGTTCAGTTGTTCAGTGCTTGTGTTCAGTTGTGAACCTGCGATTGACCGGTGTTGCCGGCCAGGCCCCGGGCCAGACGGTTGCGGCGCATCTGGCACGAAACTGGCTGTGCCCGGCAGACAAAAACCACAAGAAGGCCACGCCATGTCCCTGGTGCTGGAACAGGTCAGTCGCAGCGTCGACAACCAGGCCTGGATCGTCGATGCCTCACTGCGTTTCGAACCCGGCTCGTTCAACGTGCTGCTGGGCCGCACCCTGGCCGGCAAGACCAGCCTGATGCGCCTGATGGCCGGGCTCGATCGCCCGGACCGGGGGCGGGTGCTGATGGATGGCCAGGACGTGACTGGCGTGCCGGTGCGCCAACGCAATGTGTCGATGGTGTATCAGCAGTTCATCAATTACCCGACCCTCAGCGTGTACGAGAACATTGCGTCACCGCTGCGCCAGGCACGCATGGACGAGCCCCAGATTCGCCGACGGGTGCAGGAAACCGCCGAGATGCTGCGCATCGAAGCCTACCTGCAGCGCCTGCCGCTGGAGCTGTCCGGTGGCCAGCAGCAACGCACGGCAATGGCCCGGGCGCTGGTCAAGGATGCCTCGCTGATCCTGTTCGACGAGCCACTGGTCAACCTCGACTACAAGCTGCGTGAGGGCCTGCGCCAGGAACTGCGCGAACTGTTCGCGGCACGCCACTGCATTGCCGTGTATGCCACCACCGAGCCCAACGAGGCGCTGGCTCTGGGCGGCACCACCACCCTGGTGCATGAGGGCCGTATCGTCCAGAGCGGGCCTACCGCCGAGGTCTACCAGCGCCCGGGCAGCGTGCTGGCTGCCGAGCTGTTTTCCGAGCCGCCGATCAACCTGGTGCCTGGCCGTATCAGCGGCAACGACGTGAGCCTGGCCCAGGCCGTGCACTTTGCCCGCAATGCCGACTTGCAGCCGCTCGCCGAGGGTGACTACCGCTTTGGCGTGCGGCCCAGCCACATCAGCCTGGTGCCGGCGCACGACGACGACCTGGAATTGTCGGTGCTGGTGGAACTGGCCGAGATCAGTGGTTCAGAGACCTTCCTGCATGTACGCAACGAACACTGGCGGATGATCCTGCACCTGCCAGGGGTACACGAATACCAGGTGGACACGCCGATCCGCGTGTTCATCCCCACCCACAAGCTGTTCGTGTTCGACAGTGCCGGGGCGCTGGTGCAGGCCCCGGGGCTGCGCCAGGCAAGGAGAGGTTGATGGCCGAGATCCGCCTGCGCCAACTGGCGCACAGCTACAGCCGCCAGCCCGCCAGCGAGGCGGACTATGCCCTGCACGCGCTGGAGCATGTGTGGGAGCAGGGCGGTGCCTACGCCTTGCTCGGGCCGTCGGGCTGCGGCAAGTCGACCTTGCTCAACATCATCTCCGGGCTGCTGACTCCTTCCCATGGCGAGGTGCTGTTCGACGGCAAACCGGTCAACCAGCTGTCACCGCAGGCGCGCAACATTGCCCAGGTGTTCCAGTTCCCGGTGGTTTACGACACCATGACGGTGTTCGACAACCTGGCGTTTCCCTTGCGCAACCAAGGGTTGGACGAAGCCCGGGTGCAGGCCCGGGTGGAAGAGATTGCCGAGGTGCTCGACCTGTCGGCCGTGCTGCGCAAGAAGGCGCGCAACCTCAGTGCCGACGAAAAGCAGAAGGTCTCCATGGGACGGGGCCTGGTGCGCGATGACGTGTCGGCGATCCTGTTCGACGAGCCGCTGACGGTGATCGACCCGCACCTGAAGTGGAAGCTGCGGCGCAAGCTCAAGCAGATCCACGAGCAGTTCAACATCACCATGATCTACGTCACCCACGACCAGTTGGAGGCCTCGACGTTCGCCGACAAGATCGCGGTGATGCACGGCGGGCGCATCGTCCAGTTCGGCACCCCGCGCGAACTGTTCGAGCGGCCGCGGCATACCTTCGTCGGTTACTTCATCGGCAGCCCGGGGATGAACCTGATCGAGGTGCGCGCCGAAGCGGACGGGGTGGCGTTCGGCGATATTCACCTGGTGCTGCCCGGGCAAATGCGAGAGCACCTGCGAGAGCGCCTGGCGGCCACAGGCGGTGGTCGCCTGCAGCTGGGCATCCGCCCGGAATTCGTGCAGCTGTGGGACAGCCCGTTCGATGATGCCTACCCGGCACGGGTGCTGGACGTCGAGGACCTGGGCACCTACCGCATCGTCACCCTCGAACTGGGAGGTGTCGCGCTCAAGGCACGCCTGGGCGAGGACCGCCCGTTGCCGGTGGCCCAGGCCTGGGTCAGCCTGCCGGCGCAGTGGCTGATGCTGTACCTCGACGATGTGCTGCTGGAGGCCGGGCCATGAACAAGGTGCCGAACAACAAGGCCTGGTGGCTGGTGCTGCCGGTGTTCCTGCTGGTGGCATTCAGTGCGGTGGTGCCGATGATGACGGTGGTCAACTACTCGGTGCAGGACATCTTCGACCAGTCCAACCGCTACTTCGTCGGCGCCGACTGGTACCGTCAGGTGCTGCGCGACCCGGCGCTGCACGATGCGCTGCTGCGTCAGTTCATCTATTCCGCCTGCGTGCTGCTGATCGAAATCCCGCTGGGTATCGCCATTGCCCTGACCATGCCGACCAAGGGGCGCATGGCCTCGGTTTGCCTGATCGTCATGGCCATCCCGCTGCTGATCCCATGGAATGTGGTCGGCACCATCTGGCAGATTTTCGGCCGGGCCGACATCGGCCTGCTCGGCGCCACACTGGCCAGGCTCGGGGTCAGCTACAACTACGCCGGCGACCCGTTCGACGCCTGGCTGACCGTGCTGGTGATGGACGTGTGGCACTGGACATCGCTGGTGGCGTTGCTCTGTTACTCGGGGCTGCGCGCCATCCCCGACGTGTACTACCAGGCTGCGCGCATCGACCGCGCCTCGGGCTGGGCGGTGTTCCGCCATATCCAGTTGCCCAAGCTGAAGAACGTGCTGCTGATCGCGGTGATGCTGCGCTTCATGGACAGCTTCATGATCTACACCGAGCCCTTCGTGCTGACCGGTGGCGGGCCCGGCAATGCCACCACCTTCCTCAGCCAGACCCTCACGCGCATGGCCGTGGGGCAGTTCGACCTGGGCCCGGCGGCGGCGTTCTCGCTGGTGTACTTCCTGATCATCCTGCTGGTTTCTTGGCTGTTCTACACAGCCATGACCCATGCCGACAAGGACTAGGCCATGAGCACGCGCAAATCGCTGGCCCTGCTGCTGTACTTCTTCTTCCTGCTGGTGCCGATCTACTGGCTGCTGAACATGTCGTTCAAGAGCAACACCGAGATACTCGGCGGCCTGACCCTGTGGCCACAGGCGTTCACCCTCGACAACTACCGGGTGATCTTCACCGATGCCAGCTGGTACAGCGGCTACATCAATTCGCTGTACTACGTGTGCCTGAACACGCTGATTTCGCTGCTGGTGGCGCTGCCAGCGGCATATGCCTTCTCGCGTTACCGCTTCCTCGGTGACCGGCACCTGTTCTTCTGGCTGCTGACCAACCGCATGGCGCCACCGGCGGTGTTCCTGCTGCCGTTCTTCCAGCTGTATTCGTCGATCGGCCTGTTCGATACCCATATCGCCGTGGCCCTGGCCCACTGCCTGTTCAACGTGCCGCTGGCAGTGTGGATCCTCGAGGGGTTCATGTCTGGTGTGCCGAAGGAGATCGACGAAACGGCCTATATCGACGGCTACAGCTTCCCACGCTTCTTCATGAAGATCTTCATTCCGCTGATTGGCTCCGGCATCGGCGTGACGGCGTTTTTCTGTTTCATGTTCTCCTGGGTCGAACTGCTGCTGGCGCGCACCCTCACCTCGGTGAATGCCAAGCCGATCGCCGCGGTGATGACCCGTACCGTGTCTGCCTCGGGCATAGATTGGGGGGTACTGGCGGCGGCGGGGGTACTGACCATCTTGCCGGGCATGCTGGTGATCTGGTTCGTGCGCAACCATGTGGCCAAGGGCTTCGCCCTGGGCCGGGTGTGAGGAGGGCAAGGCATGGAGTGGATGGCCTGGACCTTGCCGACGGCGCTGTTCTTCGCCGCCGTCGGCGTGCTGCTGCTGGGCATGACCCTGCTCGAACTGCGCCGCCCCTGCGTGGAGCGACGCGGCTTCCTGCCGCTGGTCACCAGCCGTGGCGACCGCTTGTTCATCGGCCTGCTGGCCAGCGCCTACCTGCATTTGCTGGTGGTTGGCGTCAGCGAGTGGCCATTGTGGGTGGCCTCGCTGCTGTCGCTGGCGTGGCTGGTGGTGGTGCTGCGCTGGGGCTGAGCGAGCGGCCCTGTGGGATAACTGAAACGGGAGATCACAATGTTCGACAACAAGTACAACAGGCGACATTTGACCCTGGCCGCGTTGCTGGTACTGGCCAGCGTGCAGGGCACAGCCTGGGCCGACCAGTACGAGGATGCGGCAAGGAAGTGGCTCGGCAGTGAGTTCAAGCCTTCGACCCTTACCCCTGAACAGCAGTTGGCCGAGTTGAAGTGGTTCATCAAGGCTGCCGAACCGTTCCGTGGCATGAAGATCAACGTGGTGTCGGAAACCATCACCACCCATGAATACGAGTCCAAGGTGCTGGCCAAGGCCTTCAGCGAGATCACCGGTATACAGCTGACCCACGACCTGCTGCAGGAAGGCGACGTGGTGGAAAAGCTGCAGACACAGATGCAGTCGGACAAGAACATCTATGACGGCTGGGTCAACGACTCCGACCTGATCGGTACGCACTTTCGCTACGGCAAGGTGGAATCGATCACCGACCTGATGGCCAACGAAGGCAAGGACTACACCTCGCCGACCCTGGACCTGAAGGACTTCATCGGCATTTCCTTCACCACCGCGCCGGATGGCAAGGTCTACCAGCTGCCGGACCAGCAGTTCGCCAACCTCTACTGGTTCCGTGCCGACTGGTTCGAGCGGCCCGAACTGAAGGCCAGGTTCAAGGAAAAATACGGCTACGAACTTGGTGTGCCGGTGAACTGGTCAGCCTACGAGGACATTGCCAGGTTCTTTACCGAAGACGTCAAGGAAATCGACGGTAAACGCGTCTATGGCCACATGGACTACGGCAAGAAAGACCCGTCACTGGGCTGGCGCTTCACCGATGCCTGGTTCTCCATGGCGGGTGGCGGCGACAAAGGTTTGCCCAATGGTCTGCCGGTGGACGAATGGGGCATTCGCGTGGAGGACTGCCACCCGGTGGGGTCCAGCGTGACCCGTGGCGGCGACACCAACGGCCCGGCTGCCGTGTATGCCACGCAGAAATACGTGGACTGGATGCGTGCCTATGCGCCCAAGGAAGCCCAGGGCATGACCTTCTCCGAAGCCGGCCCGGTGCCGGCCCAGGGCAACATCGCCCAGCAGATCTTCTGGTACACCGCGTTTACCGCCGACATGACCAAGCCCGGTCTGCCGGTGGTGAATGCCGACGGCACACCGAAGTGGCGCATGGCGCCTTCACCGAAGGGGCCGTACTGGGAGGAGGGGATGAAGCTGGGCTACCAGGACACCGGTTCGTGGACCTTCTTCAAGTCCACCCCCGAGAAGCAACGCCTGGCTGCGTGGCTGTACGCCCAGTTCGTCACCTCCAAGACCGTGTCGCTGAAAAAGACCATCGTCGGCCTCACGCCGATTCGCGAATCGGACATCAACTCCCAGGCCATGACCGAGCTGGCGCCCAAGTTGGGCGGGCTGGTGGAGTTCTACCGCAGCCCGGCGCGGGTACAGTGGACACCGACCGGCACCAACGTGCCGGACTACCCGCGGTTGGCGCAGTTGTGGTGGAGCCACATCGCCGAAGTGGCCAGTGGCGAGAAGACCCCGCAGGAAGCGCTGGACGGCCTGGCCCGCGACCAGGACCGGATGATGGAGCGCTTGCAGCGGTCCAACGCCCAGGCCACCTGCGCACCGAAGCTGAACCCGGAGAAGGACGCCCAGTACTGGTTTGACCAGCCCGGGGCGCCGAAACCGAAACTGGCCAACGAAAAACCCAAGGGCGAGACAGTCAGCTACAACGAACTGCTGAAGTCGTGGGAGGCGGCCAGGAAGTGACCGGCTGAATACCGCGCCGGCCTCTTCGCGGGCTTGCCCGCTCCCACAGGTACCCCGCGCGTCTTGAGAGCGGCGCAGTACCTGTGGGAGCGGGCAAGCCCGCGAAGAGGCCGGTAAACCCAGTGCATATTTTGCGGGCAAAAAAAACGGCACCTGCCAGAGGTGCCGTTTTCATATCACGCGGTATTACTTGTGCAGCTCTTCCGCCGCATACAGCGTGTTCTCCAGCAGGCATGCGCGGGTCATCGGCCCGACGCCGCCCGGCACCGGCGTGATCCAGCCGGCGCGCGGCAGGGCGGTCTCGTAGACCACGTCGCCGACCAGCTTGCCGTCTTCCTGGCGGTTGATGCCCACGTCGATAACGATGGCACCTTCCTTGATCCATTCACCCTTGACCAGGCCAGGCTTGCCGGCGGCCACTACCACCAGGTCGGCGCGGCCGACATGGCCGGCGAGGTCCTTGGTGAAGCGGTGGCAGACGGTCACGGTGCAGCCGGCCAGCAGCAGCTCCATGGCCATCGGGCGACCAACGATGTTGGACGCGCCGACGATGACCGCGTTCATGCCATACAGGTCCTGGCCGGTGCTTTCCAGCAGGGTCATGATGCCCTTCGGTGTGCACGGGCGCAGCAGCGGGATGCGCTGGGCCAGACGACCGATGTTGTACGGGTGGAAGCCATCCACGTCCTTGTCCGGGCGGATGCGCTCGAGCAGCAGCGAGGCGTCCAGGTGCGCCGGCAGCGGCAACTGCAGCAGGATACCGTCGACGGCCGGATCGTCATTGAGGCGGTCGATCAGCTCGGTCAGGGCCTGCTGCGTGGTTTCGCTGGGCAGGTCGAACGCCTGCGAAATGAAGCCGACCTCTTCGCAGTCCTTGCGCTTGTGCGAGACATAGACTTGGGAGGCGGGGTCGGTGCCGACCAGGATCACCGCCAGGCCCGGCGTACGCAGGCCTTGCTGGCGACGCTCCACGACACGTTGAGCGATCTGCTGGCGCAGGCTGGCGGCGATCGCCTTGCCATCGATTAGGTGTGCAGTCATAGACGCGTGATTAACCATCGAGAAGGAAACAATTAAAGAGGGCGCATTCTCGCACGACATGGGCCAAGGGCAAAGGCGGGTGGTCGGGCAAATCCCCTAAGCCCTTAAATAATTTAAATTTTTTTGAGAAAGGTGTTGACGACTTTCAGGCTCGCCTATAAGATTCGCCGCACTTGTCGGGCACAGCCTAGCACTGGTTGGCGAAGTCGGGCAGAATGAGTGGTTTAGCAGTTACCTGTTAAAGGTCTCGTTCGGTTAGGCTTCAAGCTTAAGCGCCCGTAGCTCAGCTGGATAGAGCATCCGCCTTCTAAGCGGATGGTCGCAGGTTCGAGTCCTGCCGGGTGCGCCATTTAGGCAGCTTTGGCAAGCAAGTAGGCTGTAATGCAATATGGTGGGCGTAGCTCAGTTGGTAGAGCGCTGGATTGTGATTCCAGTTGTCGTGGGTTCGATTCCCATCGTCCACCCCATATTCTTCAAAGGCGCCTCGATAGCATCTGGCGCCTTTGTTTTAAGCGTTACGCGGACGTGGTGAAATTGGTAGACACACTGGATTTAGGTTCCAGCGGCGCAAGCTGTAAGAGTTCGAGTCTCTTCGTCCGCACCATGCTTCTGTAAGGTTGTACCGCAACATCGCAAGACCGTAATATGGTGGGCGTAGCTCAGTTGGTAGAGCGCTGGATTGTGATTCCAGTTGTCGTGGGTTCGATTCCCATCGTCCACCCCATATTTCTTCGAAGGCGCCTTGATCGTGAGATCGGGCGCCTTTTTGTTTTTGCTCTGTGTGTATGGTTTGAAGGTTCTGGCGCCTGTGAGATCGAGCGGCGCTGACAATTTCATGGCGAATCACCTCTCGGTCAAATCGCATCCCGGCCCTTGCAATCCTCTGGTGACGCCCCAATAAAAGCTGTTAGATTTCAGCCGGTTGAAACGCCGGCCCATTTGGCCGGCAGAGGAACAACCCGATGATCGCAAAAGAAGCCCGTCAGGCACTGGCGCTACAGCGCTTTGCCGAGGCCAACCCGCAGCTGCTCGAAGAGATCCGTGAGCTGGATGCGCGCGAGCAGGCCCAGCAGATCGAGTGGGCGTTCGAGGATGCGGCCGAGGAGCAGGGTATCCAGCCTTGGGAGTTGGCCCTGCAACTGATCGCCGAAACCCCCGAGCAACTGCAGGCCATGCGCCTGGAGACGCACCGTGAGGTAGCCGAGGCGCTGGGGATGGAGTGGGAGGAGTACTGCCAGTTCAACGAAATCGAACCTGAATAAAGGAAGCGAATTCGTTGGTGGCAGTTGTTTGACAAGGTATTTCGGCTGCAGGTCGCCTGGTGGCTTCGTGCGGCCCCATTGAAGCAGGCCCGGCGCTATGTCGTGCGGGCCGTGAAAGTTAATCGACCGGCGTGGTTTCCCGTCGTCCCGAGTGGGGTGACTTCTGCTGCGCGACTCACTAGAATGCTTGCCCTTGATTCTGGAGTCGGGCTAACGCCGGCTAACGTCTGTGCAACGAGGAATATCCATGCAAGTTTCTGTTGAAAACACTTCCGCTCTCGAGCGTCGCATGACCATCGCCGTTCCGGCCGAGCGCGTCGAGAACGAAGTCAACAAGCGTCTGCAACAGACTGCCAAGCGCGCCAAGGTTGCCGGCTTCCGCCCAGGCAAAGTGCCGATGAGCGTGATTCGTCAGCGTTTCGAAGCCGATGCCCGTCAAGAGGCGTTCGGTGACCTCGTCCAGGCTTCCTTCTACGAAGCCATCGTCGAGCAGAAGCTGAACCCGGCTGGCGCCCCAGCGGTAGAGCCGAAGTCCTTCGAAAAGGGCAAGGACCTGGAGTTCGTCGCCATCTTCGAAGTGTTCCCGGAGTTCACCGTTGGCGGCCTCGAGTCGATCAGCGTCGAGCGCCTGAGCGCCGAAGTGGCTGATGCCGACCTGGACAACATGCTGGAAGTGCTGCGCAAGCAGAACACCCGCTTTGAGGCCGTCGAGCGCGCCGCGCAGAACGACGACCAGGTCAACATCGACTTCGTCGGCAAGGTCGACGGTGAAGTGTTCGCCGGTGGTTCGGCCAAGGGCACCCAGCTGGTACTGGGCTCCGGCCGCATGATCCCAGGCTTCGAAGACGGCCTGGTTGGCGCCAAGGCTGGCGAAGAGCGCGTTGTGAACGTGACCTTCCCAGAGGACTACCAGAACCTGGACCTGGCTGGCAAAGCCGCCGAGTTCACCATCACCGTCAACAGCGTTGCCGCTCCTGTGCTGCCAGAGCTGAACGAAGAGTTCTTCGCCCAGTTCGGCATCAAGGAATCGACCCTGGAAGGCTTCCGCACCGAAGTTCGCAAGAACATGGAGCGTGAACTGCGCCAGGCCATCAAGGCCAAGGTGAAGAACCAGGTCATGGACGGTCTGCTGGCTGCCAACCCGATCGAAGTGCCGAAAGCCCTGCTGGAAAACGAAGTCAACCGTCTGCGCGTGCAGGCTGTTCAGCAGTTCGGTGGCAACATCAAGCCTGAGCAACTGCCGGCCGAGCTGTTCGAAGAACAAGCCAAGCGCCGTGTGGTCCTGGGCCTGATCGTGGCCGAAGTGGTCAAGCAGTTCGAGCTGAAGCCGGACGAAGGCAAGGTTCGCGAAATGATCGAAGAAATGGCTTCGGCTTACCAAGAGCCTGAGCAGGTCATCGCCTGGTACTACAAGAACGACCAGCAACTGAACGAAGTCCGTTCGGTTGTGCTGGAAGAACAAGTTGTAGATACTGTTCTGCAGAAAGCGACTGTGACCGACAAGTCGGTCTCGTACGAAGATGCCGTTAAACCAGCACAGGCTCCAGCCGCCGCTGAGTAACAGGCTTCTCTCGTAGGAAACCCCCACAAGCCAGCCTTCGAGCTGGCTTGTGCGTATTCAAGCCATGACTATTTGGGAGTGAGCGCAGGACATGTCCCGCAATTCTTATATTCAGCAGAGCTCTGACATCCAGGCCGCAGGCGGTCTGGTCCCGATGGTTATCGAGCAGTCCGCCCGTGGCGAACGCGCTTACGACATCTACTCGCGCCTGTTGAAGGAGCGTGTGATCTTCCTGGTTGGCCCGGTAGAGGACTACATGGCCAACCTCGTCGTTGCGCAACTGCTGTTCCTTGAAGCGGAAAACCCGGACAAGGATATCCATCTGTACATCAACTCGCCGGGCGGTTCCGTCACCGCCGGCATGTCGATCTACGACACCATGCAGTTCATCAAGCCGGACGTCTCGACCATCTGCATCGGCCAGGCCTGCAGCATGGGCGCCTTCCTGCTGGCTGCTGGTGCCAAGGGCAAGCGTCACTGCCTGCCCAACTCGCGCGTGATGATCCACCAGCCGCTGGGCGGCTTCCAGGGTCAGGCCACCGATATCGAGATCCACGCCCAGGAAATCCTCAATATCAAGGCCCGCCTGAACGAGCTGCTGGCCTACCACACCGGCCAGGATCTCGAGACCATCAAGCGCGACACTGAACGTGACAACTTCATGAGCGCCTCGCGCGCGGCCGAGTACGGCCTGATCGACTCGGTCTACGACAAGCGGCAACTGGCCTCCTGAACCGGGGTGCCAGAGCAGGTAGGCGCGGAAAGCGCCTACCTGCGGACTTGAAAAAGCCCGCAATTGCCTTCATCTTGTGTTGCAAGCCTACCGGATTGGATCGATCGAATGACTGACACCCGTAACGGCGAGGACAGCGGCAAATTGCTTTATTGCTCCTTCTGCGGCAAAAGCCAGCACGAAGTGCGCAAACTGATTGCCGGGCCCTCGGTATTTATCTGCGACGAGTGCGTCGACCTGTGCAACGACATCATCCGTGAGGAGGTGCAGGAAGCCCAGGCCGAGAGCAGCGCGCACAAATTGCCTTCGCCGAAAGAAATCAGCGGTATCCTGGACCAATACGTCATTGGTCAGGAACGCGCGAAGAAGGTGCTTGCCGTAGCGGTGTACAACCACTACAAGCGCCTGAACCAGCGTGACAAGAAGGGTGACGAAGTCGAACTCGGCAAGAGCAACATCCTGCTCATCGGGCCAACCGGCTCGGGCAAGACCCTGCTCGCCGAAACCCTTGCACGCCTGTTGAACGTACCGTTCACCATTGCTGACGCCACCACCCTGACCGAAGCCGGTTACGTGGGTGAGGACGTCGAGAACATCATCCAGAAGCTGTTGCAGAAGTGCGACTACGACGTGGAAAAGGCCCAGATGGGCATCGTCTACATCGACGAGATCGACAAGATTTCGCGCAAGTCGGACAACCCGTCCATCACCCGTGACGTATCGGGCGAGGGCGTGCAGCAGGCACTGCTGAAGCTGATCGAAGGCACCGTGGCCTCGGTTCCGCCGCAAGGCGGCCGCAAACACCCGCAACAGGAATTCCTGCAGGTCGATACCCGCAACATCCTGTTCATCTGCGGTGGTGCCTTCTCGGGCCTGGAAAAGGTCATCCAGAACCGCTCCACCAAGGGTGGCATCGGTTTTGGCGCCGAAGTACGCAGCAAGGAAGAGGGCAAGAAGGTTGGCGAGTCCCTGCGTGAGGTCGAGCCGGACGATCTGGTCAAGTTTGGCCTGATCCCGGAATTCGTCGGCCGCCTGCCGGTGCTGGCAACCCTCGACGAGCTGGACGAGGCCGCGCTGATGCAGATCCTCACCGAGCCGAAGAACGCCCTGACCAAGCAGTATGCCAAGCTGTTCGAGATGGAAAACGTCGACCTCGAGTTCCGCAGCGATGCGCTCAAGGCCGTGGCGCGCAAGGCCCTGGAGCGCAAGACCGGCGCCCGTGGCCTGCGTTCGATCCTCGAAGGCGTTTTGCTCGACACCATGTACGAGATTCCTTCGAAGAAGGATGTCAGCAAGGTGGTGATCGACGAGAGCGTCATCGATGGCACTTCGCAGCCGCTGATGATCTACGAAAACAGCGAGCCGCAAGCCAAGGCCGCGCCGGACGCCTGATCCAGGCAATGGCCGGTTGATGGTTGCAAGCAAGAAGGGGCCTACGGGCCCCTTTCTGCTTTTCCTGCGCTAGCGCTTGTAATTTCCCAAGCCTGCCCCCACATTAGGTCCAAGCATCATTTCCACCGGTTTCCGGCCATAAGGCCGCTGTAGAGGCGAAATCATGAAGACCACCCTCGACTTGCCTCTTTTGCCATTGCGCGATGTCGTTGTTTACCCGCACATGGTCATCCCGCTGTTCGTGGGGCGCGAAAAGTCCATCGAAGCCCTTGAGGCGGCGATGACGGGCGAAAAGCAGATTCTTCTGCTGGCCCAGAAAAACCCGGCCGACGATGACCCGGGCGAGGATGCACTGTACCGCGTAGGTACCGTTGCCACCGTGCTGCAATTGCTGAAACTGCCCGATGGCACCGTCAAGGTGCTGGTCGAGGGCGAGCAGCGCGGTGCTGTGGAGCGTTTCAGTGAAGTGGAAGGGCACATCCGTGCCGAAGTTTCCCTGATCGACGAAGCCGACGCCGCCGAGCGCGAGTCGGAAGTGTTCGTGCGCACGCTGCTGTCGCAGTTCGAGCAATACGTGCAACTGGGCAAGAAAGTCCCAGCCGAAGTGCTGTCGTCGCTAAACAGCATCGAAGAGCCAGGGCGCCTGGTCGACACCATGGCCGCACACATGGCCCTGAAGATCGAGCAGAAACAGGAAATTCTCGAAATCGTCGACCTGCCGACCCGTGTCGAGCACGTACTGGCGCTGCTGGATGCCGAAATCGACCTGCTGCAGGTCGAAAAGCGCATTCGCGGTCGGGTCAAGAAGCAGATGGAGCGCAGCCAGCGCGAGTACTACCTGAATGAGCAGATGAAGGCCATTCAGAAGGAACTCGGTGATGGCGACGAAGGCCACAATGAAGTCGAAGAGCTGAAAAAGCGCATCGAAGCCGCTGGCCTGCCCAAGGATGCACTGGCCAAGGCCCAGGCCGAGCTGAACAAGCTCAAGCAGATGTCGCCGATGTCGGCCGAGGCCACTGTGGTCCGTTCCTATCTCGACTGGCTGGTGCAGGTGCCGTGGAAGGCCCAGAGCAAGGTGCGTCTGGACCTGGCCAAGGCCGAGGAAATCCTCGATGCCGACCACTACGGCCTGGAAGAGGTCAAGGAACGCATCCTCGAGTACCTTGCCGTGCAAAAGCGCGTCAAGAAGATCCGCGGGCCGGTACTGTGCCTGGTCGGCCCACCCGGCGTCGGCAAGACCTCGCTGGCCGAGTCGATCGCCGCTGCCACCAACCGCAAGTTCGTGCGCATGGCCCTGGGTGGTGTGCGTGACGAGGCCGAGATCCGTGGTCACCGCCGTACCTACATCGGTTCCATGCCTGGCCGCCTGATCCAGAAGATGACCAAGGTGGGGGTGCGCAACCCGCTGTTCCTGCTGGACGAAATCGACAAGATGGGCAGCGACATGCGTGGCGACCCGGCCTCGGCACTGCTCGAAGTGCTCGACCCGGAGCAGAACCACAACTTCAACGACCACTACCTGGAGGTCGACTACGACCTCTCGGACGTGATGTTCCTGTGCACCTCGAACTCGATGAACATCCCGCCGGCGCTGCTCGACCGGATGGAAGTCATCCGCCTGCCGGGCTACACCGAGGACGAGAAGATCAACATCGCGGTCAAGTACCTGGTGCCCAAGCAGGTCAAGGCCAACGGCTTGAAGAAGGACGAGCTGGAAGTCGATGTCTCGGCGATCCGCGACATCATCCGCTTCTACACCCGCGAAGCCGGTGTGCGCGGCCTGGAGCGGCAAATCGCCAAAGTCTGCCGCAAGGTGGTCAAGGAACATACCGGGCAGAAGCAGGTCAAGGTCAAGGTAGCCAGCGAGCAGTTGGAGCATCTGCTCGGCGTGCGCAAGTTCCGCTACGGCCTGGCCGAGCAGCAGGACCAGATCGGCCAGGTTACCGGCCTGGCCTGGACCCAGGTGGGCGGCGAACTGCTGACCATCGAAGCCGTGGTCATTCCCGGCAAGGGCCAGCTGATCAAGACCGGCTCGCTGGGCGACGTCATGGTCGAGTCGATCACCGCCGCGCAGACCGTGGTGCGCAGCCGTGCCCGCAGCCTGGGTATCGCCGCCGACTTCCACGAGAAGCACGACGTGCATATCCACATGCCTGAAGGCGCCACGCCGAAGGATGGCCCAAGTGCCGGTATCGGCATGTGCACCGCGCTGGTGTCGGCGCTGACGCAGATTCCGGTACGTGCCGATGTGGCCATGACCGGCGAAATCACCCTGCGTGGCCAGGTGCTGGCCATTGGCGGGTTGAAGGAAAAACTGCTGGCGGCACACCGTGGCGGGATCAAGACGGTGATCATTCCCGAGGAGAATGTTCGCGATCTGAAGGAGATTCCGGAAAATATCAAACAGGATCTGCAGATCAAACCAGTCAAATGGATTGACGAAGTCCTGCAAATTGCGCTGCAATACGCCCCGGAGCCCTTGCCAGATGTGGCTCCGGAGATTGTCGCGAAAGATGAAAAGCGCGACGGCGATGCTAAGGAAAGAATTAGCACGCACTAGTAGTTTTTGGCTGGGGGGCTTTCCTTGACAGTTTTTTCGGGGCCTTGCTATAAAGCGGCACGCTATTGTCATCAGGCCACCCAGCGCACGTTTCATAAGCTTTTCATTACATACTTAGAAACAAACTCAATAGAGAAATAAGGGGACTTAGAGTGAACAAGTCGGAACTGATTGACGCTATCGCCGCATCTGCTGACATCCCGAAAGCTGTAGCCGGCCGTGCGCTGGACGCAGTCATCGAATCCGTCACCGGCGCCCTGAAGCAAGGTGACGATGTGGTACTGGTTGGCTTCGGTACCTTCTCGGTCAAGGAGCGTGCAGAGCGCACCGGCCGCAACCCGCAAACCGGTAACGCGATCAAGATCGCTGCCGCCAAGGTTCCAGGCTTCAAGGCTGGCAAAGGCCTGAAAGACGCCGTCAACTAAGTCGTCTCTTTCAGCCGGACCCGGCCTGGCCAGGTCCGAGCACGGTGATGGCGGGGCGCAAACGTTCCCGCCTGACACGTTTGCTAAGAAAAGGCGCATCCTCGGATGCGCCTTTCTTTTATCAGGTTTCTACCCACGCTCCGCGGTTGTCGACGCAGTGGTACAACCGTTTCTGGGGGACGCATGCTGCAAAATATCAGGGACAATTCACAAGGTTGGATTGCCAAGACCATCATCGGCCTTATCGTCGTGTTGATGGCGTTGACCGGTTTCGAAGCCATTTTCCAGGCCGCCACCCATAGCCAGGACGCCGCCAAGGTGAACGGCCAGACCATCAGCCAGAACGAGCTGAGCCAGGCGGCCGACATGCAGCGCCGTCAGCTGATGCAACAGTTGGGCAAGGATTTCGACCCGGCGCTGCTGGATGACAAATTGCTGCGCGAAGAGGCACTGAAGGGGCTGATCAGCCGCAAGCTGCTGCTGCAAGGCGCCGAAGATGCCAAATTCGCCTTCTCCGAAGCCGCACTGGATCAGGTGATCCTGCAGACGCCGGAGTTTCAGGTGGACGGCAAATTCAGTGCCGACCGTTTCGACCAGGTCATTCGCCAGATGGGCTATGGCCGCATGCAGTTCCGCGACATGCTCGCCGAGGAAATGCTCATCGGCCAGCTGCGCACCGGCCTGGCCGGCAGCAGCTTCGTGACCGACCAGCAGGTCGATGCCTTTGCCCGCCTCGAGAAGCAGACCCGTGACTTCGCTTCCCTGACCTTCAAGGCCGACCCGGCCGCGGTCAAGGTCAGCGATGAAGAGGTCAAGGCGCACTACGACCAGCACGCCAAGGAGTTCATGTCGCCAGACCAGGTGGTGATCGACTACATCGAGCTGAAGAAGTCGGCGTTCTTCGATCAGGTCAAGGTGACCGACGAAGAGCTCAAGGCCCAGTACGAGAAGGAAATCGCCAACCTCGCCGAGCAGCGTCATGCCGCGCACATCCTCATCGAGGTCAACGACAAGGTCACCGACGCCCAGGCCAAGGCCCGCGCCGAAGAGATCGAGCAACGCCTGGCCAAGGGCGAAGACTTTGCCGCGCTGGCCAAGGAGTTCTCCCAGGACCCGGGTTCGGCCAATAGCGGCGGTGACCTTGGCTTCGCCGGCCCGGGTGTTTACGACCCGGCGTTCGAGGATGCGCTGTACAA
This sequence comes from Pseudomonas sp. S1(2024), assembly GCF_046557535.1. Classification (NCBI taxonomy): domain Bacteria; kingdom Pseudomonadati; phylum Pseudomonadota; class Gammaproteobacteria; order Pseudomonadales; family Pseudomonadaceae; genus Pseudomonas; species Pseudomonas sp. S1(2024). The sequence goes on along the minus strand of NZ_JBKGFP010000047.1, from coordinate 136,121 downwards.
GCTGCAGGACGGCCAGGTCTCGGCGCCGGTTCGCACCGAGTTCGGCTACCACCTGATCAAGCTGCTGGGCGTGCAGGCGCCGGAAGTGCCGAGCTTCGCCAGCCTGAAGGACAAGCTGACCCGTGACCTGAAGATCCCTCTGGTCGAGCAGCGTTACGTAGATGCCAGCAAGCAGCTGCAGGATGCTGCCTACGAGGCTTCGGACCTGGCCCAGCCGGCCCAGGACCTGAACCTGAAGGTGCAAACCTCCGCAGCGTTCGGCCGCGAGGGTGGCGAAGGCATCACTGCCAACCGTTCGGTCGTGCAGGCCGCATTCTCCGAAGAAGTGCTGGAGGAGGGTGCCAACAGCACCGCCATCGAGCTCGACCCGGAAACCACCGTGGTGCTGCGCGTCAAGGAGCACCGCAAGCCTGAGCAGCTGCCGCTGGAAGCCGTGGCCAAGAACATCAGCGAGCACCTGGCCAAGGAGAAGGCAACTGCCGAGCTCAAGGCCAAGGCGGACAAGCTGATTGCCGGCCTGCGTGACGGTTCCATCGCAGCGGGCAGTGTGCACGAAGGGCAGGGCTGGAAGGCCTATGAAGCAGTTACCCGCGGCGAGGACGGTATCGACCCGGCCGAGCTGCAGGCGCTGTTCCGCCTGGGCAAGCCACAGGCCAAGGACAAGCCGGTTTATGGCAGCGTCGTGCTGCGTGACGGTAGCCTGGTGGTACTGCAGCTCAAGGGTGTCAACGAAGGCGCTGCTGCCACCGACGAAGAGAAGCAGCAGATCCGCCGCTACCTCGCGTCGCGTGCTGGCCAGCAAGACTTCGCGGCGTACCGCAAGCAGCTGGAAGCCAAGGCAGACATCACCCGTTACTAAGGTGATGGATGCGTGAACGAACAGGCCGCCCAGTGCGGCCTGTTTCGTTTCTGCTGCCTGTAATGGCCTCATCGCCGGCAAGCCAGCTCCCACAGGTATCACACTTGCCTCAAGCATTGCGGGGTATCTGTGGGAGCTGGCTTGCCGGCGATGAGGCCATTACAGGCAGTACAAGGCCTAGCGTTTCACCCCTTCATAATTATCCAGCGTATCCCGCGCAATCTCCCGCCCCAGGGCAATCAGCTCCGGCGCCTTGTAGAACTCGAAAAACCGGCATACCCGTTTGGGCACGTTGATCAGTACATCCGGCGGATAGCCGGCGATCTTGTACTGCGCCAACGAGGTCTGCATGACCTCGAAGCTCTGGTTGATCAAGTCCAGCAGCGAAGCGGGCCCCACGTTGTCGATGATGAACGAGCCAGTCGCCGACTTCGGCGCGCCTTCGCGCTCCGGCGCCGCCGCCGGTTGCTGGCCTTCCGGGTTGGCGGCATCGGCCAGCCACGGGTTAGGCGGCGCCAGCCCTTCGGCGACGATTTCCTGCTCGATACGTATCAGCTCCTCCGCCGGCTTGCGCCGGAACGGCAAGCGCGAACCCAGCGAACTGAGTAGCGCATCGAAGCGCATCTTGAACGCCGCTGGGCGTTCGATCACCGGTAGCTGGTACTGCTTCTGGTTGGTGGCATTGAGGTTGACCGCGATGATCAGGTCGCAGTGGCTGGACACCACCGGCACGATCGGCAGCGGGTTGAGGATGCCACCGTCGACCAGCATGCGGTTGCCTTGCATCACCGGGGTGAACAGGCTGGGGATGGCTGCCGAGGCGCGCATGGCCTGGTGCAGGCAGCCCTCCTGGAACCAGATTTCCTGCTGGTTGGTGAGGTCGGCTGCAACCGCGGTGTAGGGGATGCGCAATTGCTCGATGTTGATCTCGCCGACGATCTTGCGGATTTGCCCGAACACCTTGTCGCCGCGAATTGCGCCGAGGCGAAAGCTGACATCGACCAGGCGCAACACATCCAGGTAGTCGAGGCTCTCGATCCAGTTGCGGTAGTCTTCCAGCTTGCCCGCGGCGTAGATGCCGCCGATTACCGCACCCATCGAGCAGCCGGCGATACAGGCAATGTCGTAGCCGCGGCGCTCGATTTCCTCGATCACGCCGATGTGTGCATACCCCCGGGCTCCACCCGATCCCAGTACCAGTGCCACGCGTTTGCTCATGAACATTCCCCGGCCAGTGCAACCATGGTCCTACAATGCACCCATCGCCACCTGTGCTTCAATGTGCATCGTGCTGAGCTACTGTAATAAAACTGGCTGGGCCAAGCTGGCTGGGCAGGGCACTTTTCAGCTGCCGGGGCGTCGAACAGCCAATGTTTTTTCCATTGAGGTATTACCGATGAAAGCCTGGATCTGCCTTCCACTGATCGCCTTGGCCCTTGCTGGCTGCGCGGGCAAGACGGCCTACCGCGAGAGTTGCGCAACCCAACTGGATGCCGCCTGGAAGGAGCTGGACCTGGCCAAGGCCGAAGGCTTTGCCGGTGCCGTGAGCTACTCCAAGGCCTTGTCGCTGCTGACCGGTGCCAAGACCCAACAGCAGTTCGAAGGTTACGAAAGTTGTACCAGAAAAGCCGAAAAGGCCCGTTTCTACATTCGTGAGTCGCGCGCCGGGCGCTGACCAAGGAGCGTCCTTCAATGTCTGCCATGCTCGATCATGTGGTTGCCCAGATAGTGGCCTTGCAGGTGCGCCTGCTGGCCTGCCGCGAGCGCCTGGCTGCAGATACCGACAGCGAGGCCTTGCATGACCTGCGCACCACCCTGCGGCGCCTGCGCAGCCTGCTGCGGCCGCTGCGTGGGCTGCCGGGGGTGGAGCAGCTGGAGGAGGCCGCCAGGTCGTTGGGTACCCTCACCACGCCGTTGCGCGACCGTGAGGTGCTGGCGGCCGAACTGATCGGGCATGGTTTTGCCGAGGCCGGGCAGCGGCGCCTGGAAGGGCGTGCCAGGACATTCGCCAGTGTTGCCGCCAGCCCCGAACTGACGCGGGTGCTGGCGATTGTCGACGCGTTTCCGCTGTTCATGCGTGCAGCCGGTCGCGAGGGCCTGGTCAAGGCGCTGGAAAAGCGCATCGACAAACGCCTGGGCAAGCAGTGGCGCAAGTTGTACCAGGCATTGCAGGACCCGGCCCACGACCGCCACCGCCTGCGTTTGCTGATCAAGCGTGCGCGCTATGGCGATGAGGCCTATCCGCAGCTCGACCATGCGGGCAAGCAGTTGCGGCGCTTGCTGAAGCAGGCCCAGGGCGATTTGGGTGACTGGCATGATCGCCTGCAATGGCTGCTGCAGGCGCGCGAGCATGCCGACCTGGCGCCGTGCAAGGTCGCCTGGGAGCAGGAATTGCACGAGGCCGAGCGCCATTCGGATGCGACGCTGGATGCACTGCAGCAGGCGTTGGCGCGGCGAAAGCCCGAAAAATGACCGAAATGCGGGCTGATCGGCATGGGTTTGCTGGCTAGGATGGGCAGACCTTATTCGCAGCAGGCAGGAGCCGGCCAATGAATTTCAACCAACTGCTCGACGCCGTGCGGGTCAACCCCGAAGCTGTATGTATCCCGCCAAGCTGGGCCCAGGGGCGCGCCGCCTTTGGCGGGCTGATGGCGGCCATGGTGTATGAAGCCATGCGCCAGAAAATCTCCGATGACCGCCCCGTGCGTTCGTTGGCCATCAGCTTTGTGGCGCCAGCCGCGGCCGATGTGCCAATCCGCTTCGATGTAGAGGTGCTGCGTGAAGGCAAGGCTGTCAGCACCTTGCTGGGCCGTGCCGTTCAAGACGGCCAGGTAGTGACGCTGGTGCAGGGCAATTTCGGTGCAGGGCGGCCGTCGGTGGTCGATGTGCCAGCCTTGCCGGCCGAGGAAATGAAAGCGCTCGACGATGCAGCTCCCGAGCTACCCCATATCAAAGGCGTTACTCCGGAGTTCATGCAGCATGTGGCCTTGCGCTGGGCGGTGGGTGGATTGCCGTTCAGTGGCAATCAGTCGCGGCAAATGGGCGGTTGGGTACGTTTGCGCGGGGTGGCCGAAGAACCGGTCAACGAGGCGCACCTGCTGGCGCTGGTCGATGCCTGGCCGCCAAGCCTGATGCCGTTTCTCAAACAGCCGGCTGCCGGCAGTACGTTGACCTGGACCATAGAATTCATGCAGCCCACGGCGCAGCTATCGACCCTGGACTGGTGCCGTTATTGCGTGGAAACCGAGCATGCGCGGGATGGTTACGGGCACGCTGCCGCTGCGTTGAGGACGGCGCAGGGCGAGTTGCTGGCCTTGAGCCGGCAGACGGTTACCGTGTTTGCCTAGCAGATACCTGCAGGCCTGCACGCTTTCCTGTAGGAGCGGCCTTGTGTCGCGAAAGGGCCGCAAAGCGGCCCCGGCAATCTTCGCGGCGAAGGCGTAAATCCGGGGCTGCTGCGCAGCCCTTTCGCGACACAAGGCCGCTCCTACAAAAGATTGCGCGTGATTGGAGCATCAATGGCGATGCTTGTGTCGTTCCCGCCAGGCCTTCCACCAGGCCCCGCTCAGCAAGAAGCGCGGAAAGGTGATGAACTGCTCGGTCAGCAGGCGTTGCACGGCATCCTTGCGGTTGGCGAAGGGTTCGGGTTGCTCGGCTTCCAGTCGGTGGCCCTGGCGTTGAAGGCCCAGGCCGGCGATCAGCGCAATGATGCCAACGGCAATCTGGCCCAGGTCCAGGCCGAACAGGCCGGACAGAATCAGCAACGTGCCAAGGATGAACAAAGGCACGGCGATCAGGTGCAGCACCAGGTTGGCCGGGTGGCGGTGATTGTGGTGGTAGCCGCGCCATTGCCAGGCGGGCAGGTTGGGCAGGCGTTTGCTCATGGGCATTTCCTCTCGGTCATGCCCAAAGCTTAGTGCGCCCCCCAGGCGGGGGCCAATCGAGGCTGGCTATGGTGACTATAGCTTGAGCTGGCCAATGGCCTTGTTCAGTTCACCGGCCAAGGTTGCCAGTTCGCTGCTGGTGGTTGCCGAGCCCACGGTCTGTTGCACGGTCTGTTCGGTGACATCGCGGATACTCACCACGGCGCGGTTCATTTCCTCGGCCACCTGGCTTTGCTGCTCGGCTGCCACGGCAATCTGGGTGTTGCTTTCGCGCATCTGCGCCACGGCACCGGTAATCTCGGCCAGTGCTTCGCCGGCCTCCTGGGCCTGGCGGACGCAGTCGTCGGCCTTGTACGAGCTCTCCTGCATGAACTCCACTGCATCCCGGGTGCCCGACTGCAGGGCCGAAACCATGGTGGTGATCTCGTCGGTGGAGTTTTGTACGCGCTTGGCCAGGTTGCGCACTTCATCGGCCACCACGGCAAAGCCGCGGCCCAGGTCGCCGGCGCGCGCTGCTTCGATGGCGGCATTGAGCGCCAGCAGGTTGGTCTGCTCGGCGATGCTGTGGATCACACTGACCACGCCATTGATCTTCTGACTGTCTTCGGCCAGTTGACGAATCATCTCGGCAGTTTGCTGCACGCCGCTGGACAGCCCGGAGATCGAGTCCTGTACCCGGCTGACCACCTCCTGGCCGCTACCGGCCAGGGCGTCGGCTGTTTGTGACAGGTCACGAGTGGCGCCGGCATGCTGGGCGATGTGGTGCACCGTTGCCGACATTTCGTTGATGGCAGTAGCGGCCTGGTCGGTCTCGCTCTGCTGGCCGAGCATGCCGTGGCGCACGTCGCTCATGCTCGCGGCCAGGCGCGCGGCACCGGAGTCCAGTTGCGCAGCGGTGTGGGCGACAGTACTGACCACGCGGTGGTAGGTCGCCTGCATGGCATTGAAGGCACCGGCCATCTGGCCGACCTCATCACCACAGGCCAACGGCACGCGGGCCGACAGGTCGCCAGTCTTTTCCACGTGCAGCATCACATCCTTGAGGGTGTTGAGCTGGCTGAGCAGGAAGCGGATCAGCAACTGCGAGGCGCCGAGCATGGCCAGCATCAGGATCAGTACGCATACCGCGTAGTTGCTGAATCGGTCGAAGAACACCTGGCGCAGGCTTGGCGACTGGGCCAGCACGGCCATTTGCTGATCACCGTTGCGCAGTACCTGCGCGCCCTGTAGCGGGTTGTTGCCCAAGAGCCGGGCGGCAGGCAGTTCGACCCAGCCTTGGGCATTGCGCAGGGCCTCCAGGGGTTCGCCCGCGAAGGTGGGCGTTTGCCCGGGCGACCAGCTGATGACATTGGCCGGGCGGGGTAGCGGCTGGCCGGCCGGCCAGGCGGCAAGCAGTTGCGCCTGCGCGGCCGCCTGGGCCTGCGCGGCCTCGGCGCGGGCGCGTTGCTCCAGGTGCACGGCATAGAGCACCAGCAGCAAGGTCGTGACAAAGGCCACTGCGTTGACGGCCCAGAACTTGTACTTCAGGGAAACATTGCTAAGCCAGGCACCCATGGGCAGGTCTTCTCTGAGTTGAGCGGGAACAATATTGGCAAGGTGCCATCATTGTGCCTGCGCAAGCCAGGGCCTTTCTTGATGTGTATCAAGAAAATTCCGCCGCAAGTTCTGCCGCGCTTTTGTAGGAGCGGCCTTGTGTCGCGATAGGGGTGCGAAGCGCCCCCAGGTTTTCAGCTTCAGCGGATAGATTGCCGGGGCCGCGTTGCGGCCCTTTCGCGACACAAGGCCGCTCCTACAGGAGAACGCGTCGGGTTCAGGGGAGTTGGAAAAACGCCCGCGCCGTTGCCGTGGTATGTGCCGCCGTGTGTTCGGTCGACTCACCCCGGTGCAAGGCCACTTCACGCAACACCTCCAGCAGGAACGCTGGTTCGTTGCGCCCGTTCTTCGGCTTGGGCCGCAGGCTGCGCGGCAGCAGGTAAGGCGCATCGCTCTCCAGCATCAGCCGCCCCTCGGCAATGTTGCCCACCAGCGGATGCAGGTGGGTGCCACGGCGTTCGTCACAGATCCAGCCGGTAATTCCGATGTGCAAGTCCATGTCCAGGTAGGCGAACAACGCGTCGCGCTCGCCGGTAAAGCAGTGCACCACTGCGCCGGTCAGGTGGTCGCGGTAATCCTTGAGGATCGCCAGCAGGCGTTCGCTGGCGTCGCGTTCGTGCAGGAACACCGGCAGACGCAGCTCGGCAGCCAGTGCCAGTTGTGCCTCCAGGGCTTTTTCCTGCAGCGGGCGAGGGGAGAAGTCGCGGTTGAAGTCCAGGCCGCATTCACCCACGGCGCGTACACGTGGTTCACTCAACAGCTGGCGCAGCTGGCGCTCGCTGCCGGCATCCCAGGTTTTGGCATCATGAGGGTGTACGCCTGCCGTGGCGAACAGGTGCGCGCCGCTCGCATCCAGTTGCTGGCACAGCTCCAGCGCCTGTTCGCTGACCGCCAGGCTGGTGCCCGTCAGCACCATCTGCGTGACCCCGGCCTCAAGGGCGCGCTCGACGATTGCCGCCTGCTGGTCGTGGAAACTGCTGTTGGTCAGGTTGACGCCGATATCGATCAGTTGCATGGTGCTATCTCGTGCCGCGGGGCGGCCAGCATAGCAAAAACCGTGTTTTTCTGAAAAAAACCAAGAACTTCATGCTGTTGCCGTGGTCTTTTGCCGTCATTTCTCTTGGCGGCACAACCCACGGATGCCGCCCACCGACAACGGACACGTTTTCGCATGCAGCGATGCTGGCTCATTTTCCTGCTGACGCTTGGGCTGACCCTGACCGGGCCTGCCCATGCGCGCGCGCCGGGGCCGCAGCAGAACATCGCGCCTGCCAAGGTCCGTGACCTGCAACAGATTCGCACCAGCCAGGTGCTGCGGGTGCTGGTCAACCAAAGCCGCAACAGCTCCGGTGAGGTCAAGGGCGAGCCGGTCGGTATCGAATACTACCGCCTGCGTGCCCTGGAGCATTACCTCAATGCTCGCGCCGACGATGGCCAGGAGATCCAGCTAAAGCTGATCCCGCGGGCCAAGGAGCAGTTGCTGGGCGCCTTGGCCCGTGGCGAGGGCGACCTGGCCGCGCCGGGCGAGCTGCTCGACCCCGCCGTGGTGCGCGGGGTCAGCAGCAGCGCACCAGTGCTCGACCAGGTGCCGCTGCTGCTGGTGGGGCGCAAGGGCGAGCGCAGTTTCAGCCATGTCGAGCAGTTGTCCGGGCGTACCGTGGCCCTGACCAGCGCCAGCGCGGCCGGCCCGTTGATCCAGCAGGTCAACCAGCAGCTGGCGCTGCGCAAGCGCGCGCCGATCAAGGTGGAGTGGGTCGACTCGACCTTGGCGGTGGAGGATGTGCTGGAGATGGTCCAGGCCGGCATCTATCACCTGACCGTGGTCGAGCAGCCGATCGCCCGGCGCTGGGCCCGGGTGATGCCGCGTCTGAGGCTGGACAGCCGCGTAAAACTGGGGGCGCCGCAAGCCATGCGTTGGTATGTGGGGCGCGATGCGCCGCAGTTGCTGGCCACGGTCGATCGCTTTCTGCAGGGCTACCGGGCGCCGGACAACCAGGACGCCGCGTTCGAGCGCATCTACCGCCGCCAGTACCGGGTGCACGACCCATTGGCCAGCAAGAATCGCCAGCGCCTGACCGCGCTGCGGCCGGTGCTGCAGAAACACGGTGATGCGCAGCAGATAGACTGGCTCAACCTGGCCGCGCTGGCCTTCAAGGAGTCGACGCTCAACCCGGCAGCGCGTGGCACCGGAGGGGCCCATGGCCTGATGCAGATCACCCCTTCGGCGGCGCAGCGCGTGGGGGTGAGCAACACCGCCTCGGTGGATGGCAATGTCCAGGCCAGCGCCCGTTACCTGGCACTGATCCGGCGCAAGTTCTTTGCCAGCGCCAAGATCAACGAGCGCGAGCGCATGGCCTTCGTGCTGGCGGCCTACAACCTGGGCCCCGAGCGCGTCCAGGCCATGCGCGCGGAAGCGCGCCGGCGCGGGCTGAATGGCGACCAGTGGTTTTTCCAGACCGAACGCATCGCCATGGAGCAGGTGGGCATGGGGCCAGTCAACTTCGTCAATAGCGTCAACAAGTACTTTGTAGCGTTCAACCGGGAGCGTGCCGCGCTGGAGCGTGTGGCTAAACGCTGACAAATCGATATTGTCGATTGTTATGTTGGGTTTTTTGCGATTTTCATATCTATCGAATCGATTATGATGGCGCCCATCCCAACACAACTTTCCCGCTTCAAGGAGTCTTCGACATGAACAACGCTACCCTCAACGCTCTGTTCTCCACCCGCGCCGGCGCTGGCCTGAGCGTCATCCGTATCCTGGTCGGCATCATCTTCATTGCGCATGGTGCGCAGAAACTGTTCGGCATGTTCGGCGGCTATGGCCTGGAAGGCACCGGCCAGTGGATGGAGAGCATCGGCCTGGCCCCGGGTTACCTGATGGCCCTGTTGTCTGGTAGTGCCGAGTTCTTCGGCGGCCTGGCCCTGGTGATCGGCCTGCTGGCCCGCCCGGCGGCCCTGGTGCTGGCGGTGACCCTGGTGGTGGCGATCCTCTCGGTGCACATCGGCAACGGCCTGTTCATGTCCAACAACGGCTATGAGTTCGGCCTGGCCCTGCTGGCTGGCACCGTCGCGGTGCTGATCGAAGGCGCTGGCCGCTTCTCGCTGGACCGCCTGATCGCCCGCTGATACACCGCAAATGCCAAGATACGAGCCTCAGGCCGATCACTTTCGGCTTGAGGCTTGTATCTTGCCGCTTGTAGCTCTAGCATACCGTCTGCGCCGATTTAAACAGCTACTTGCGGGGCGCAGGAAAGCCCCTCTCCGGGTCATCCGAAATACCGCTAAAGCGCTGGTTCGGTGACGCCTCCCACCGCTGCCCAGCGGGATTCGCGAGGCGGAGAGAAGCTCCATGAGTTGCCCACGTACCAGTGTCTGTTTGAGCCCCTTGCCTGCCAGCCAGGCGTCCCGCACACCGCGCATCCTGCTCGGCGGCCAGCATCAACCCACTCTTTTGCGTCACCTTGAAGGCCTGTCCAGGCGCAAGGGCCAGGCGCGTGCCTTTCTGATCCAGTTCGCCGATACCGGCTGCCACCTCGCGCAGTATGGCAATGACCGTTTCGACCTGGCCGTGATCCAGGCCCCGGCGCCGGACGAGGCCGCCGATATCATCGGCCACCTCACCCGTATCGCGCGTCAAGGCTTGATTACCCGCCGCTGAGGAGCGCGCTGTTGAGTACCAATATCATCACCACGGAAGGCCATGAGGCACTGAAGAAAGAACTGGACCACCTGTGGCGGGTGTACCGCCCCGAGATTACCCAGAAGGTTACCTGGGCGGCCTCGCTGGGCGACCGCAGCGAGAATGCCGACTACCAGTACAACAAGAAGCTGCTGCGCGAGATCGACCGTCGGGTGCGTTATCTGCGCAAGCGTCTTGAAGATGTGAAGGTGGTGGCCTACTCGCCGCAGCAGGAGGGCAAGGTGTTTTTCGGTGCCTGGGTGGAGATTGAGAACGACGAGGGCGAGACCATGAAGTTTCGCATTGTCGGGTATGACGAGATCTATGGGCGCAATGACTACATCTCGATCGACTCGCCCATGGCTCGCGCCTTGCTGAAGAAGGAGGAGGGTGATGAGGTGGTGGTGCACACACCTACCGGTGAAGCGACCTGGTATGTAACCAACATCACTTACGGTCAGTGAGTTGATATTGCCTGTGCTGGCCTCTTCGCGGGCTTGCCCGCTCCCAAAGGGTAACCACAGCATTTGGTCGTTGTGCCGAACCTGTGGGAGCGGGCGCGCCCGCGAAGAGGCCGGCACAGGCTGTCATCAACTCTCGCGTAAAACCGCCAACGGGCTGGCATTCAACGCCCGCCGCGTCCCCAGCACCCCTGCACCACCTACCAGCAGCGCCCCTGCCAGCGGCAACAGCAGCAACCACACATGCGGGCTCCATTGCAGGTCGAAGGCATAGCGGTACAGCACCAAGGTAATCAGCTCACACCCGACCGCCGCCAGCAAGCCGCTGGCCGCACCCAGCAAGCCGAACTCGATCCGCCGCGCCTTGACCAGCAATGGTCGCGCCGCGCCCAGCGCACGCAGCAAGGCGCCCTGGCGGATACGCTCGTCCAGCGTCGCCTGCAAGCCAGCGAATAGCACCGCCAACCCGGCTGCCAGCACGAACAGCAACACATACTCGACCGCCAGGGTCACCTGGGCGAGGATGCTGCGCAGCTGATCGAGCAAGGCGTCCACCTGCAGGATGGTCACTGCCGGGAATGCCCGTGACAGCGCCACCACGTCCAGGTCATGGCCCGGTGCCAGATAGAAGCTGGTCAGGTAGGTGGTCGGGAGCCCCTGCAGCGTGCCGGGTTGGAAGATCATGTAGAAGTTCGGCTGGAAGCTGTCCCAGTGCACGCTGCGCAGGCTGCTGACCCGTGCCTGGCGTTGCTGGCCGCCGATGTCGAAGGTTAGCAGGTCACCCAGTTGCAGCTTCAGGCTGTTGGCCAGTTCCGCCTCCACCGACACACCGGGGATTTCATCTTCGGCGGGCAACGCCTGCCACCAGTTGCCGCCCGTCAGTGTGTTGCCTTCGGGCAGTTCGGCTGCCCAGGTCAGGCTGAGGTCGCGCTGCACGGCGCGCTCGCCTGCCGAATCCTTGCTGACCACCTGCTGCACCGGTTGCTCATTGATTCGCACCAGGCGGCCGGGTGTCACCGGGTACAGCGGCGCCGAGGTGGCATTGACCTGCTGCAGGTGTTGGGCGAAGGGCTCACGATCATCAGGCAGGATGTTCAGGGCGAAATGGTTGGGTGCATCCTTGGGCAGCTGCGCTTGCCAGGTGTCGAGCAGTTCCGCGCGCAGCAGCGCGACCAGGGCCATGGCCAGCAGGATCAGGCCGAAGGCCAGGGCCTGGCCGGCAGCGGCCATGGGGTGGCGCAGCAGTTGGCCCAGCCCCAGGCGCCAGGTCAGTGGTGCCCCGGCCAGCAATTGGCGCAGGCTGCGCAAACCGAGCAGCAGCAGGCCGCCGAGCAGCAGAGCGGCGACCAGGCCGCCACCGAGCAGGGCGAAGGTGAGCAGCAGGTCGAGGCTCAGGCGCCACATGATCAGGCCCAGGGCGAACAGGGCCGCACCGTACACCAGCCAGCTGCTGGGCGGTATCGGCAGCAGGTCGCGGCGCAGCACGCGAAGCGGCGGTACCTGGCCCAGCGCGGCAATTGGCGGCAGGGCGAAACCGGCCAGGGCTACCAGCCCGGTAGCGATGCCGGCCAGGGCTGGGACGATGCCGCCTGCAGGCACCACGCTTGGCAACAGGCCATGCAGCAGGCGGAACAGGCCCAGTTGCGCCAGCCAGCCGAGCAGGGCGCCGGCCAGCGCGGCGACCAGGCCGAGCATGGCCAGCTGCAGGCAGTACAGGCCCAGTGCCTGGCGGCGCGAAAGGCCCAGGCAGCGCAGCAGGGCGCTGGCGTCCAGGCGGCGTGCGGCATAGCGGCTGGCCGACAGGGCCACGGCAACGCCTGCCAGCAGCACCGCCACCAGGCTGGCCATGTTCAGGTAGCGCTCGGCCTTGCCCAGCGCGCCGCCGACCTGCTGGTTGCCATCGCGGGTGTCGCGCAGGCGCTGGTTGGCGGCCAGGTCCTTTTTCAGTGCCCCGCGGTACTGGGCCAGCGCTTCGGCATCGCCGCGCCACAGGTCGCGGTAGGTGACCCGGCTGCCCGGCTGGATCACGCCGGTGGCTTGCAGGTCGGCCAGGTTCATCATTACCCGTGGGGTAAGGCTGTAGAAGTTGTTGGCGCGGTCCGGTTCGTAGGTCAGTACGCGGCTCATGCGCAGCGTCTTCATGCCCACGTCGATGCTGTCGCCAACCTTCAGCCCCAATGCCGCCAAAAGGCGTGGTTCGACCCATGCTTCGCCAGGTGCCGGGCCGCCGCCCGGGGTTTCTGTGGCATAGGGCTGCGCAGCACTGCGCACTTGCCCGCGCAATGGGTAGGCACCGTCGGCAGCCTTGACGCTGGACAGTTGGATGCCGTTGTCGCCGCCGACCACGCTGGTGAACTCGACGACCTGGGCGTGGCGCAGGCCCAGTGCCTTGCCGGCCTCGATCTGCTGGTCGCGGGCCGGCGCGCTGCCCTGCAGCACCAGGTCGGCACCAAGGAACTCGCTGGCGCGCAGTTGCATGGCGCCGTTGAGGCGGGCACCGAAATAGCCGATGGCAGTGCTGGCCGCGACCGCCACCAGCAGGGCGAAGAACAGCACGCGCACTTCGCTTGCGCGAATGTCGCGCAGCAGCTGGCGCAGGGCCAGGCCGCCCAGGCGGGACAGCGGCATGTGGGTCATCAGGCCTCCGCCGGGGCCACCAGGCGGCCCGCATCCAGGCGAATCTGGCGGCGGCAGCGCCGGGCCAGGCGTTCGTCATGGGTAACCAGCACCAGGGTGGTGCCGCGCTCCTTGTTCAGTTCGAACAGCAAGTCGCTGATGCGTTCGCCGGTGTGGCTGTCGAGGTTGCCGGTGGGTTCGTCGGCAAACAGCACTGCCGGTTGCGCGGCGAAGGCGCGGGCGATGGCCACCCGTTGTTGTTCACCGCCCGAAAGCTGGCGCGGAGTGTGGCTCAGGCGCTTGCCCAGACCGACCCGTTCGAGCAGGGTGCGCGCGTGTTCGCGGGCATCGCGGCGGCCATCCAGCTCCAGCGGCAGCATGACGTTCTCCAGGGCATTGAGGCTGTCGAGCAACTGGAACGACTGGAACACGAAACCCACATGTTCGGCGCGCACCCGCGCGCGCTGGTCTTCATCCAGCGGCCCCAGGTCGTGGCCAGCAAGGATGACCTTGCCGGCACTGGGCTGGTCGAGGCCGGCGAGCAGGCCAAGCAGGGTCGATTTGCCCGAACCCGAGGCGCCGACGATTGCCAGGCTGTCGCCTTGGGCCAGGTCGAGGGACAGGGCGTGCAGGATGGTCAGGTCACCTTCCGCGCTGGGGACCACTTTGCTAAGGTTCTGCGCAACGAGAATGCTGGGGCCCATGGAGAATCCGATGCGAGTGTGGTGGTTGAGTGCCGGTCTGGCCCTGTATTGCCTGGCCCAGAGCGCGGCGGCGGGAACACTGCTGGTTGTCGGCGATAGTATCAGCGCCGGTTTTGGCCTGGATACCCGCCAGGGCTGGGTTTCCCTGTTGCAGACCCGCCTGCGGGACGAAGGTTTCGACGACAAGGTGGTCAATGCATCGATCGGCGGCGACACCAGTGCAGGTGGCCAGGCGCGGCTGCCGGCGCTGCTTGCAGCGCACAAGCCGAGCCTGGTGGTACTGGAACTGGGTGGCAACGATGGCCTGCGTGGGCAGCCGCCAGCGCAATTGCAACAAAATCTTGCCTCGATGATCGAGAGCTCGCGCAAGGCCGGTGCCAAGGTGGTGCTGCTGGGCATGCGCCTGCCACCCAATTATGGCGTGCGCTACACCACCGCCTTCGCCCAGGTGTATGAGCAGTTGGCGACGGAAAAACAGGTGCCACTGGTGCCGTTTTTCCTCGAGGGGGTAGGGGGCGTGCCTGAGTTGATGCAGGCGGATGGCATTCACCCGGCCCAGGCCGCCCAGCAGCGCCTGCTGGAAAATGCCTGGCCGGCGATAAAACCCTTGCTGTGACGCTTTAAACGGCGCCGGCTTTCGGCTAATGTTGCGCCCCCCGTTTCGAGTGCCACCGATGCCGCGCCCTGCCTGGTCCCTGTATGCCTACCAACTGATCGAGCCTGATGAGCAGCTCGACCTGTTCGCCTGCCAGGAAATCCGCGTCCACCTCGTGGCCCGCCAGCTCGAGCTGGGCGTACCGGCCGACCGCACTTTGTGCGGTGGCCTGCTGCCGGCGCAACCGCGCTGGTCGGGGGTGCCGCGCTCGATCTACCGCGATGGCCGCCTGTGCGACCTGTGCCGCGCCATCCTCGATGCCCAGCGGCGCGGCATGCGCCCGGTGTGGCCGGAGCTGCAGGGCGGCTGAGCGCCGCACCTTTCATCATCTGAAACGCTTGCATGGCGCCAATGCCTCCCGCTTGCATCGGCGCGGGTGTACAATCGATTCTCTTGACCCACCTTTCGAAGGATTTACCGGATGTTGCCGCGCTTTCCTGCCGTCACCCGTAGCCTGTCCCTGGCCGCCCTGCTGGTAGCAGGCCCCGCTGCTGCGCTGGAGTTGCCACTGCCACCACCCGGTGAAGACATCATCGGCCAGGTGCATGTGATCAAGGCAAAGTACGAGGACACGTTCGCCGATATCGGCACTGCCAACGACCTCGGCTATCTGGAAATGATCGCCGCCAACCCGGGCGTGGACCCGTGGTTGCCAGGTGCCGGCACCGAGATCATCCTGCCGACCCGCTACATCCTGCCGCCTGGCCCGCGTGAGGGCATCGTCATCAACCTGGCCGAATACCGTATGTACTACTTCCCGAAAGGGCAGAACGTGGTGCATACATTCCCGCTGGGCATCGGTCGTGAAGGCTGGGGTTCGCCGATCGCCAATACCAAGATCACCGCCAAGACGCCAAACCCGACCTGGACCCCGCCAGCGTCCATCCGTGCCGAGCACGCGGCTGACGGCGACATCCTGCCGAGCGTGGTGCCGGCCGGCCCGGACAACCCGCTGGGGCCGTTCAAGTTCACCCTCGGCGTGCCGGGCTACCTGATCCACGGTTCGAACAAGAAGTTCGGCATTGGCATGCGTACCAGCCACGGTTGCTTCCGCATGCTCAACAACAACGTGCTGGAACTGTCGAAGATGGTGCCGGTGGGTACGCCGGTGCGCATCATCAACGAGCCCTACAAGTTCGGTATCAGTGGTGGCAAGGTCTATCTGGAGGCGCACACGCCGCTGGACGACCAGGGTAATCCGTCGGTGGTCGATAAACACACTGCTGTTATCAATGCCTTGCTCAAGCGAGAAGACCTGGCCAATAACCTACGCATGAACTGGGACATGGTGCGTGATGTGGTGGCCGCGGAAGATGGCATGCCGGTGGAAATTGCCGTACCGACCGAAAACCAGGGTGGTGCGCCGATGGTTTCGAGCATTCCGCCCGAACTGCAGTAAGGTAATTGCGACACACCCGGGCCTGCCTTAGTGCAGGCCTTTTCGTTTCTGCCTGGCGCGTTTGCCTTGTGCGCAGGCAATAAAAAAGCCGACCCACAAGTGGGTCGGCTTCATAACAATCCGTGAGGATTATTACTTGCGGCTGGCTTTGTCCAGCATACGCAGAGCGCGCTCGTTGGCTTCGTCAGCGGTCTGCTGAGCCTTCTGAGCGGCTGCCAGTGCGTCGTCAGCCTTACGGTAGGCTTCGTCAGCACGAGCTTGAGCGCGAGCTGCTGCGTCTTCAGTCGCAGTCAGACGAGCTTCGGTTTCTTTGGATACGCTGCTGCAACCGGTAGCCAGAACTGCGGCCAGAGCCAGAGCAGAGAATTTCAGAACGTTGTTCATCGTGTTCCCCTTCAAGGACTTTCTATTAAATAGCCATCTCTCGGAAAAGAGAAACTGGCCGGCGTACATAGTACCCATTACTTGTAGTAAGTAAACTGACTAAGCGCAAGAACTGCAAAAAAAATGTTGCTTGACGCCTTTCCGACAAGATTTGCGACACGCCCGTGAAAAAAACGTGCAGGCTTCGCAAGCGACTGTGGTACAGGAACTTTTTTGTTGAACTAAGGGTGACTCTAACTGTCTGCCAGCGTCTTAAGCCCTAGTACATCCGGTTGCAGCAGGGCGCGCGGTCAAGAATGGCATTTGGCCGCATTTTCGCCATTTTTAACCGCCACCACCTTGAGCAATCCCGCCTGCGACGCCTACTATCTTGTGAGTGCCAGAAGATCCGAACGATTGCAATCGTCCAGTGGTCGAAGTGGGCAACAGGTGGCGTAGAGGATTCTGTGCCGGATAAACCACCATCGGTTAAGGTATGGGTCTGCCGAGAAGACCTGCGAGGAGTAGTGATGAGCGAAGCGCTGACCATCCATCATGACCAGGCCGGTCATCAGTTCGAGACCAGCGTGGACGGTCATCGTGCCTATCTGACGTACATGGACCTGGGCAAGCAGACGCTGGACATCTATCGCACCTTCGTACCCAACGCCCTGCGCGGCCGCGGGATTGCTGCCGCCCTGACCGAGCGGGCCCTGGAGTATGCTGAGCAGATGGGCTACACCGTGATTCCGTCCTGCTCGTACGTGGAACGCTACATGGAGCGCCAGCAGCGGCATTCGAGCAAGGTCTGATTCTGTAAAAAAAGCGGGGCCGCTTCGCGCCCCATCGCGACACAAGGCCGCTCCTACAGAAAATCGCATAACCCTGTAGGAGCGGCCTTGTGTCGCGATGGGGCGCGAAGCGGCCCCGCTCTTTTATTGCATCAGCCGCGCTTACGCTGCGGCAGCACATCCTTAAGCTTGGCACGCATGCTGCGCAGGGTCTTCTCGGTAGCCGACCAGTCGATGCAGGCATCGGTAATCGACACGCCATACTGCAGCTCGTCCAGGTTCTTCGGAATCGACTGGCAGCCCCAGTTCAGGTGGCTCTCGACCATCAGGCCGATGATCGACTGGTTGCCTTCGAGGATCTGGTTGGCGACGTTCTCCATCACCAGTGGTTGCAGGGCCGGGTCCTTGTTGGAGTTGGCGTGGCTGCAGTCGACCATGATATTGGCCTTGATCTTGGCCTTGGCCAGGTCCTGTTCGCAGAGGGCGACGCTGACCGAGTCGTAGTTCGGCTTGCCGTTGCCGCCGCGCAGTACCACGTGGCCGTACGGGTTGCCCTTGGTGGTGACGATCGACACGCCGCCTTCCTGGTTGATGCCGAGGAAGCGGTGCGGCTTGGATACCGACTGCAGGGCGTTGATGGCAACGGTCAGGCCGCCGTCGGTGCCGTTCTTGAAACCGACTGCCGAGGACAGGCCCGAAGCCATCTCGCGGTGGGTCTGCGATTCGGTGGTGCGGGCGCCGATGGCCGACCAGCTGATCAGGTCCTGCAGGTACTGCGGGGAAATCGGGTCGAGCGCTTCGGTGGCGGTCGGCAGGCCCATTTCGGCCAGGTCCAGCAGCAGCTTGCGACCGATGTGCAGGCCATCCTGGATCTTGAACGAGTCATCCAGGTACGGGTCGTTGATCAGGCCTTTCCAGCCGACGGTGGTGCGCGGTTTTTCGAAATACACGCGCATGACCAGGTACAGCGTGTCGGACACTTCCTCGGCCAGCACTTTAAGGCGGTCGGCATACTCGTGGGCGGCCTTGATGTCGTGGATCGAGCATGGGCCGACCACGACGAACAGGCGATGGTCCTTGCCGTCGAGAATATTGCGCACCACTTCACGGCCGGCAGTCACGGTCTGCAGGGCCTTGGCGCTGAGGGGGATTTCCTTCTTGAGCTGATCGGGTGTGATCAGGGTCTCGTTGGAGGCAACGTTCAAGTCATCGATCGGTAAATCAGCCATCGTGTTACTCGTCAGGTCACGGGTGCCGGCCGCCAACTATCCCCGTGCGGCCCAGCAGCAAGAATAATCGCAGCGGGGAGCCGAACCTTAGCGCGTTACAGGTGGCGCGACAATGGGCTGGGCCCAGTCCGTGTGGGGTTTTTCCGAGATGGCAGGTGTTTGCCGAGCATGGGCTGCCCAGCGCCGCGCAACCTGTGTAAAAAGAGGGCTGACATTTACCAGGAGATCGGCATGCATCCGCACACACCACGTATCGGCATCATCGGCAGTGGCGCCATCGGCGGCTTCTATGGGTTGATGCTGGCCCGGGCCGGCTTCGATGTGCATTTTCTTTTGCGCAGCGAGTACGAGGTTGTCCGCAAGCAGGGGTTGACCCTGGAAAGTGCCGAGCATGGCAAACTGCAGACAAAGGTGCAGGCCTATTCCAGTGCCGCCGGCATGCCGCCCTGCGACTGGCTGCTGGTGGGTGCCAAGGCCACCAGCAATGACCAGTTGGCGCCGCTGATCGTGCAGGCGGCTGCACCGGGCGCCAAGGTGGTGCTGTTGCAGAATGGTCTGGGCGTGGAGGAGCAGTTGCGTCCGGCCTTGCGCAGCGACATGCACCTGCTCGGCGGCCTGTGTTTCATCTGCGTCAACCGCCAGGCGCCCGGCGTGATTCGCCACCAGGCCCTGGGCGCGGTCAACCTCGGCTACCACAGCGGGCCGGCAAACGATGGCGGTGCCGCGCTGGTCAATGAGGGTGCTGAGCTGTTCCGGGCTGCGGGCATCGACTCGCAGGCCATGCCCGACCTGGCCCAGGCACGCTGGCAGAAGCTGGTATGGAATGTGCCCTATAACGGCCTGTCGGTGCTGCTCGGAGCCAGCACCACGCCGTTGATGGCCGACAGTAATGGCCGTGCCCTGATCCAGGCCTTGATGGCGGAGGTAGTACAAGGCGCGGCGGCATGTGGCCATGTGTTGCCCGAGGGATATGCCGAGCACCTGTTCCAGGTGACCGAGCGCATGCCCGACTACTGGCCCAGCATGTACCACGACCATGTCCACAAGCGCCCGCTGGAGCTGCAGGCCATCTATGCCGAGCCGTTGGCACAGGCGCGTGCGGCAGGCTGCCACTTGCCGCGTATGGAGATGTTGTACCAGGCGTTGGCTTTCATCGATCGGGGCGAACAGCCCCGCTGAGGGTGGCTCTGGCCCCGTCGGGGCGCTCCAGCCCGCATCGGCAGCGCGCCGGACGGCAAAGCGTGCGTCCGGCGCGCTGCTAAGCTGAAGCTTGCTCTGCCGCAGCGGCAGTCGAGGAGGTCGAATGATCCACTCCATGCTGTATGCCACCGACCTCGGTGTCTACGCCCCTTTTGTCATGCAACACGCGCTGGCGCTGGCGCGCACATTTGGCGCCGAGTTGTATGTGATCCATGCGGTGGAGCCCATGGGCCAGTTCGCTGAATCTCTCCTGCAGAGCTACCTCGATGAGCAGACGCTCGACCAGTTGCACAGCCAGGGGGTGAATACGGTGATGGCCAATATCGAGCAGCGTGTGCTGGAAAACTTTCGCGACGAACTTGGCGAGGAGGCTGACCTGGCAGTGATCAAGGCAGTGCGGGTACGCCAGGGCGACCCAGCGCAGGTGATCCTCGACCAGGCACAGCGGCTGAGCGTCGATCTGCTGATTTTCGGTAGCCACAGTGCCGGCGCCGGCGTGGATGTGCCATTGGGGCGTACGGCGGTACGGCTGCTGCAGCTGTCGCCGGTACCGGTATACATGGTGCCGCTGGCGCAGCATTTGGGGCGTAGGAAAGCATGAAGATGGCCGTAGGCCATTTCGGGGTGGTATGTAACAAAATAGTTCTAGATTTATTTCCAGAACCACTAATATAGTTATATATCGTCGCCGCCTGCTGCCGCGGACTCATCGCTGAACCGAGGGAAACCTATGAAGCTTCAACAACTGCGCTACATCTGGGAAGTGGCGCACCATGACCTCAACGTCTCCGCGACGGCGCAGAGCCTGTATACCTCCCAGCCAGGTATCAGCAAGCAGATCCGCCTGCTCGAGGATGAGCTGGGTGTTGAAGTCTTTGCCCGCAGCGGCAAGCACCTGACCCGCGTTACCCCGGCCGGTGAGCGCATCATCAATACCGCCGGCGAAATCCTGCGCAAGGTCGAAAGCATCAAGCAGATTGCCCAGGAGTTCTCCAACGAGAAGAAAGGCACGCTGTCCATCGCCACCACCCACACCCAGGCGCGTTATGCCTTGCCGCCGGTGATCAGCAATTTCATCAAGCAGTACCCGGAAGTGTCCTTGCACATGCACCAGGGTTCGCCCATGCAGATTGCCGAAATGGCTGCGGACGGTACGGTCGACTTTGCCATCGCCACCGAGGCGCTGGAGCTGTTCGGCGACCTGATCATGATGCCGTGCTACAAGTGGAATCGCTGCGTGGTAGTGCCGCAGGGCCATCCGTTGACCAAGCTGCCAAAGCTTACCCTGGAAGCGGTCGCCGAATACCCGATCGTTACCTACGTGTTCGGTTTCACCGGGCGTTCGAAGCTGGACGAAGCGTTCAACCACCGCGGCCTCACGCCGAAAGTGGTGTTTACCGCGGCTGACGCCGACGTGATCAAAACTTATGTGCGGCTGGGGCTGGGCGTGGGGATCGTCGCCAAGATGGCGGTGGACACCAAACTCGACAGCGACCTGGTGGCCCTGGATGCCAGCGAGCTGTTCGAAGCCAGCATTACCAAGATCGGCTTCCGCCGCGGCACTTTCCTGCGTGGTTTCATGTGCGACTTCATTGAAAAGTTCGCCCCGCACCTGACCCGTGAAGTGATGGCCAAGGCCATCCAGTGCCACAACAAACAGGAGCTGGAAGACCTGTTCGAAGGCGTCGAGCTGCCGGTGCACTGATCTAGAATCGTACGGGGCCGCTTTGCGGCCCAATCGCCGGCAAGCCAGCTCCCACAGGATTACCATTGCCTGAAGGCTTGTGATGTTCCTGTGGGAGCTGGCTTGCCGGCGATTGGGGCGCGAAGCGGCCCCAGCTGTGTTATGCCTTGCTGATCAGGTTGCCCGCGTGCAACCCGCATTCCTTCTGCGTCGACTCTTCCCACCACCAGCGCCCTTCGCGCTCATGCTGGTTTGGCAGCACCGGGCGGGTGCAGGGCTCGCAGCCGATGCTGATGAAGCCGCGCTCGTGCAGGCTGTTGTACGGCAGCTCCAGCATGCGGATATAACCCCACACCTCCTCGCTGGTCATCTGCGCCAGTGGGTTGAACTTGTACAGGGTGCGTTCGGGCGTGGAGAACGCGCTGTCGATTTCCACTGCGGCCACCTGGCTGCGGGTGCCCGGGCTCTGGTCGCGGCGCTGGCCGGTGGCCCAGGCGCTAACGGTGGCCAGCTTGCGGCGCAGCGGCTCGATCTTGCGGATGCCGCAGCACTCGCCGTGGCCGTCCTTGTAGAAGCTGAACAGGCCCTTTTCCTTGACGAACGGGTCGAGCTTGGCGCGGTCGGGGCTGAGGATTTCGATTGGCAGGTCGTACTGCTCGCGGACCTGGTCGATGAACCGGTAAGTCTCCGGGTGCAGGCGGCCGGTATCGAGGCTGAACACCTTGACCTGCTTGTTCAGCTTCCAGGCCATGTCCACCAGCACCACGTCCTCGGCGCCGCTGAAGGAGATCCACAGGTCATCACCGAAGTGCTCGAAGGCAAGCTTGAGGATGTCCTGCGGGGACTTGTTGGCATAGGTCGCGGCCAGGGCGGCGACGTCGAAGGGTTGGCTCATCAGGCGGTTTCCATCTTGGCTGTGGCGCTGTGCGCTCGTAGTGAGGTGATGGTAACAAAAAATGCCGGGTTAGGCGGGCTTGGAGTCGGTGGCGCCTGCGCCCACAGGTACAGCGCACATCTGCCAGTTGTGGGAGCGGGCGAGCCCGCGAAGCAGGCGCCGCCGATCACAAGCCCTGCAAGGTCTCCATCAACACCCGCACCTTGGCAATCGACTCTTCATATTCGGCCTGCCACTCGGAGTCGGCCACCACCGCGCCGCCGCCCCAGCAACTGACCTGCCCACCCTTGACCAGCAGGCTGCGAATGGCAATCGAGCTGTCCATCTCGCCGCGCACATCCACGTAGAGCAGTGAGCCGCAGTACAGCGCCCGGCGTGCCGGCTCCAGTTCATCGATGATCTGCATGGCGCGGATCTTCGGCGCGCCGGTGATCGAACCGCCGGGGAAGCTGTCGCCGATCAGGTCCAGGGCATCCTTGTCGCTGGCCAACTGGCCGGTGATGCTGCTGACCAGGTGGTGCACGTTGGGGTAGCTCTCCAGGCTGAACAGCTCCGGCACCTTCACCGAGCCGATCTCGCAGGTACGCCCCAGGTCGTTGCGCAGCAGGTCGACGATCATCAGGTTTTCCGAGCGATCCTTGGGGCTGTGCAGCAGCTCCTCGGCATTGCGCATGTCTTCTGCCGGGTTGCTGGCGCGCGGGCGGGTGCCCTTGATCGGCCGGGTTTCCACCTGGCGCTGGCTGACGCGGATGAAGCGTTCGGGCGAAAAGCTCAGCAGGGCGCTGCCGTCGGCCAGTTGCTGGTAGCCGGAGAAGGGGGTGGGGCAGGCTTTGCGCAGGGCCTGGTAAGCGTGCCACGGGTCGCCCTGGCAGGGCGCGCGGAAGCGCTGGGTAAGGTTGATCTGGTAGCAGTCGCCGGCCTGGATGTAGCGCTGCACCTGGTCAAAGGCGGCCTTGTACTGCTCGGGCTGCAGGTCGCCGGCCATCGGCGCGAGTAGCTGGAAGCTGCCGCTTTCCGCGTTGTCGACACCTTCGAACAGGGCGGTCAGGCGTTCCCGTTCGCTGCCCGGAAGGCTCGGGTGGAACACCAGTTGGCTGGTCGCGCACTGGTGGTCGGTCACCAGCGCCCAGGCATACAGGCCCAGTTGCGCGTCCGGCAGGCCAAGGTCGTCCACGGCCAGGCTGGGCAGGTGTTCCAGGCGGCGGCCGAAGTCATAGCTCAGGTAGCCGATCAGGCCGCCAGCAAACGGCAGCTCGCTGCCTGCGGGCAACTGCGCATGGCCCAGTCGTGCCAGGCCGGCGCGCAGGCGCTGGAGGAAGGTGCGGCCATCTTCGTCGGGCTGCGCTTGCAGGTGTTGCAGCGGCCAGGCGCTGAGCAGGTCGAAGCGCCCGCGTTCGGCGCCGGGGCGGGCGCTGTCCAGCAGGATGGCACCGGGGGCCTGGCGCAGGCGGGCGAAATAGGCGGCAGGGTCGGGCTGGTAGGGCAGGGGGTGGAGCGTACAGGTCGGCATCAGTGTGGACGGCGATGTAAAAGCGAGGAGGGCGATTGTAGACCTGTGCAGGAAATGCGCCTAGCGCTGGGCGCGACATTCAACATTGTGTTTGGCGCCGGGGGCTGCTTTGCAGCCCATTCGCAGCACAAGGCTGCTCCTACAGGAGATAGCGTAAACCTGTAGGAGCAGCCTTGTGCTGCGAATGGGTCGCAAAGCGGCCCCCCGGGTTGCTAGCGCGGATGCACGTGCCCGAACAAACCTTGCGATACTCGCACGCGCTGTTCGGCATCTTCGCTGATGCCATCCTTGGCCAGCGCTTCCAGGTGCGCCTCGATGGCGTGGGTGCGCTGGGTCAGGCCGCAGTCGTTGGCGATCTGGATGTTCAGGCCGGGGCGGGCGTTGAGTTCGAGGATCAGCGGCCCCTTGTCCTGGTCCAGTACCATGTCGACACCGATGTAGCCCAGGCCACACAGCTCGTAGCAGCCGGCCGCCAGCTTCATGAAACCGTCCCAGTTCGGCAACTGCACGCCATCCACCGCATTGGTGGTGTCCGGGTGCTTGCTGATGATGTTGTTCAGCCAGGTGCCGCGCAGGGTAACGCCGGTGGCCAGGTCGACACCCACGCCGATGGCGCCCTGGTGCAGGTTGGCCTTGCCGCCGGACTGGCGGGTCGGAAGGCGCAGCATGGCCATCACCGGGTAGCCCATCAGCACGATGATGCGGATGTCCGGCACGCCTTCGTAGCTGATGCTCTTGAAGATCTGGTCGGGGGTGACCCGGTACTCGATCAGTGCGCGGTCGCGGTGGCCGCCCAGCGAGTACAGGCCGGTGAGGATGCTCGAGATCTGGTGTTCGATCTCCTCGTGGCTGATGATCTTGCCCGATACCGTGCGGTAACGGTCCTCGAAGCGGTCGGCGATCACCAGGATGCCGTCACCGCCAGCACCCTGCGCCGGCTTGATGACGAAATCGTTGCGCCCGCCGATGATCTGGTCGAGCTTCTCGATCTCTTTCTCGGTCTCGATGATGCCGTACATTTCCGGCACATGGATGCCGGCCGCCAGGGCGCGCTCCTTGGTGATGATCTTGTCGTCGACGATCGGGTACAGGTGGCGCTTGTTGTACTTCAGCACGTAGTCCGCGTTGCGCCGGTTGATACCCATGATGCCCCGGGCCTCCAGGGCTTTCCACGTCTTGATCAGGCCAAACATCAGGCGTCAGCCTTCTTCAGGAATGCCTTGAAGCGCACGAGCTCGGTCAGGCGGTAGCCGCGGTAGCGACCCATTGCCAGCATGAAGCCCACCAGGATCAACAGCACGGCCGGGAAGGTGAACACGAAGTACACCAGCTCCGGCACCATCATCAACAGGTGCGCCAGGGAAGCGGCGAACAGGGTGCCGATGGCCACTTTCATGGCATGACCGCCGCCACGCTCTTCCCAGGTGATGGACAGGCGCTCGATAGTCATGGTCAGGATCACCATCGGGAACAGCGCTACCGACAGCCCGCGCTCCAGGCCCAGCTTGTGGCTGAACAGGCTGATGGCGGCAATCAGCACCACGACGAAGGTCAGGACCACAGACAGGCGTGGCAGCATCTGCAGCTTCAGGTGTTCCAGGTACGAGCGCAGCGACAGGCCCAGGGCGGTGATTACCGTGAACAGCACGATACCGAAGCCCAGCTGGGTCTCGCGGAAGGCCAGGGCGATCAGTACCGGGGTGAAGGTACCCAGGGTCTGCAGGCCGACCAGGTTGCGCAGCACCAGGATCACCAGCACACCGATCGGGATCATCACCATGATCATGAAGGTTTGCTGGGTCTGCAGCGGCAGGCCGTACAGCGAATATTCGAGGAAATCGGCGTCGGTATTCTCGTCGGTCAGCTTGGCCAGGCGGATGGCGTTCATCTCGCTGTTGTTCATGCTGAAGGTAACGTTGGCCTTCTTGCCGCCATCGACGGTGATCAGGTTGTCGTCACCGGTCCACCACAGCAGGCGATCGCTGGGCAGGCCCTGCTCGCCGGTGTCGGGGTTGAAGTACAGCCAGTCGGAGCCATTGAAGCTGCGCAGCCACAGTTCCGGGGTTTGCGGGGTGTCGGCCACCAGGCGAATGGTGTGCACCTTCTCCATCGGTACGTGGGCGATCGACAGCAGCAGGTCGATGACCTGGGCCTTCCTCATGGCCGAGGTGTCGCCGGCCAGCAGCAGCTTGACGTTGTCGTCGTTGAGGTTGTTGACCCGCTTGATGGTCTCGCTGACGAAGGTCTCGACGTCGGCCGAGTGCTGGCGAATCGGCGCCATCAGGGCCTCGGCGGCGATCTTTTCGGGGCCTTCCACTGCCAGGCTGTCACGGAAGGTCGGGCCTTTGACCGTGGTCTTCTCGTTGCTGTAGCGCTTGGTCAGCACCAGGCGGTAGTAGAGGGTCTGATTGCCGCTGGCGCGGCGGGCCGACCAGGTGACCTTGCGGTTGCCGTCGGCACGGTTGACGCTCACCCCATAGTTGTTGGAGATGAAGCTCTCGTTGAGGCTGACGTAATCGCGGTTCAGCGGTGGCACGAACATCTGCACCTTGACCGGGTCCTTGGTGCTGGCCACGAACTCGACCTTGGCGTCGATATTCCACAGGTCGTCGGTTTCATCCTCGGTTACCGGGATGCCGAGTACGAAGATCTGATAAGCCGTGACCGCCACGCCCAACAGCACCAGCACGGTGATCAGGACTTTCAGATGGAGGGTAAGAGAGCGCATCGGGATTACTCTGCTTTGGGAGCGTCGGTGGCACAGGCAGGTTTGCCGGCCGCGTATTTAAGGCTTGGGTCGACCAGCGCGTCGAAGTGCTTGAGCGCCTCGGAGCCGATCAGCAGCGGGAACTGGAAGGCGCTGCGGTCGGTGAGGTTGACTTCGATGGTGCGCATGGCCTGGCCCATGCAGATTTCAAGTTCGATGACCGGGCGCGCGGTGTAGGCCTTGCCCGATTCGGCATCATAGTCGCCGGCCCGGCGCTTGATCTTGCTTACGCGTGCCAGCGGGCGTTCGATGGGGTGCGAATGGGCGGCGTCGATGGCCAGGTAGAAGCGCACCCAGCTTTCGCCGTTGCGCTTGAAGCGCTTGATGTCGCGGGCGCTGAGCGACGCGGTCTTGGCGCCGGTGTCGAGCTTGGCGGCCACTTCCAGGTCCAGGTCGCCCAGGCGTGCATATTCGTTGAGACCGTACACGGTCTTGCCTGCGGCCTGGCCAAGGGCCGGCAGCAGGGTGAGGCAGAGCAGCAATAATGCGGGTGTAAGTCTCATATTCCTGGCGCGGTGCAGTGCAAGGTTCGGGGCTGTTTTCAAAGCCATGTTCAGAGCCGTGTTCAGGGCAAGGCGACTGGCAGCGACTGCGCAAGCTTCCTCGTTAATCTGTCAACAGCATGAATGGATGACAGACAGGCTATCCATACTCCATCGGAGGCGCGGCATTCTATCACGCCGGCGCCTTGACGCCAGCGGTGCGCGATCTGACAGCACCGGGCTGGCATTAGTTCGTTCTTAGACAATTGTCGACAATATTGATTTTGTCTTTGACTGCTTCGGTCTAATTCGCTAATTTCTGGCAAAGAGTTTTTCAAGGTGTCGACAATATGCAGGACCTATCCACCCCCAGCCCGGTGCTGACAGACGAAACGGAAACCTTGTCCGAAAACGTCTTCCGGCGCATCCAGGCAGCTATCGTCAAGGGCGATATCGCCCCCGGCAGCAAGATTTCCGAGCCGGAGCTGGCGCGTACCTATGGCATCAGCCGCGGGCCGCTGCGCGAGGCCATCCACCGCCTCGAAGGCCAGCGCCTGCTGGTGCGCGTGCCGCATGTGGGGGCGCGGGTGGTGTCGCTCAATCATGCCGAACTGATCGAGCTGTACGAAATTCGCGAATCGCTGGAAGGCATGGCTTGTCGCCTGGCCGCCGAACGCATGAGCCAGGCCGACATCGACGAACTGCGCCGGGTGCTCGACACCCACGAGCGCGATGCCGCATTCCAGGCCGGCCTGGGCTATTACCAGCAGGAAGGCGACTACGACTTTCATTACCGGATCATCCAAGGCAGCGGTAACCAGACCCTGGTCAAGATGCTCTGCGGCGAGCTGTACCAGCTGGTGCGCATGTACCGCATCCAGTTTTCCGCCACGCCCAACCGGCCGCGCCAGGCCTTTGCCGAACACCACCGCATTCTCGATGCCATCGCCGACCGTGACGGCGAGCTGGCCGAACTCCTGATGCGCCGCCACATCGGCGCGTCCAAGCGCAATATCGAGCGTCACTATCTGGACGCCCACAACAACAGCCCACGAGGTGAGAAATGACTGTGAAGAGCACCCCCGGTCAGCGTTTCCGCGACGCCGTTGCCGCTGAACATCCGCTGCAGGTGGTTGGCGCCATCAATGCCAATCATGCCCTGCTGGCCAAGCGCGCCGGCTTCAAGGCCATCTACCTGTCCGGTGGCGGCGTCGCCGCCGGTTCGCTGGGCCTGCCAGACCTGGGCATCAGCGGCCTGGACGATGTACTCACCGATGTGCGCCGCATCACCGACGTGTGCGACCTGCCGCTGCTGGTGGATGTCGACACCGGTTTCGGTGCCTCTGCCTTCAACGTCGCCCGTACCGTGCGCTCGATGAGCAAGTTCGGCGCTGCCGCCATCCATATCGAGGACCAGGTTGGCGCCAAGCGCTGCGGCCACCGCCCGAACAAGGAAATCGTCAGCCAGCAGGAAATGGTCGACCGCATCAAGGCCGCAGTCGATGCCCGTACCGATGACAGCTTCGTGATCATGGCGCGTACCGACGCCCTGGCCGTCGAGGGCCTGAACGCCGCCCTGGACCGCGCCGCCGCCTGCGTCGAGGCCGGTGCCGACATGATCTTCCCGGAAGCCATCACCGAGCTGCAGATGTACAAGACCTTCGCCGACCGGGTGAAGGCACCGATCCTGGCCAACATCACCGAATTCGGCGCCACGCCGCTGTACACCACCGAGGAGCTGGCCTCGGTCGACGTGTCGCTGGTGCTGTACCCGCTGTCGGCGTTCCGCGCCATGAACAAGGCAGCCGAGAACGTGTACACCGCGCTGCGCCGCGACGGCACGCAGAAGAACGTGATCGACACCATGCAGACCCGCATGGAGCTCTACGATGCCATTGGTTACCACGCCTTCGAGCAGAGCCTCGATGCGCTGTTTGCCCAGAAAAAAGGTTGAGCCTGTGAGGGCCTCATCGCCGGCAAGCCGGCTCCCACAGGTACCGCACAAGGTTCGAGCCCTGTGCAAGACATTGTGGGAGCTGGCTTGCCGGCGATAGGGCCGATACAGCCACCCCCGAATTAGCCAGAAAGAATCCATAACAAGTTCAAGAAAGGAGAAACACCATGGCCGAAGCAAAAGTACTCAGTGGCGCAGGCCTGCGCGGCCAGGTGGCCGGCCAGACCGCGTTGTCGACCGTGGGCCAGGCCGGTGCCGGGCTGACCTACCGTGGTTACGACGTGCGTGACCTGGCCGCTGGTGCCGAGTTTGAAGAGGTCGCCTACCTGCTGCTGTACGGCGAGCTGCCGAGCAAAGCCGAACTGGCCGACTACAAGCGCAAGCTCAAGGGCCTGCGTGACCTGCCGCAAGCCCTGAAGGAAGTGCTCGAGCGCATCCCGCGTGACGCCCACCCGATGGACGTGATGCGCACAGGTTGCTCGGTGCTGGGTACCCTGGAGCCCGAACTGACCTTCGAGGCCCAGCGTGACAAGACTGACCGCCTGCTGGCGCTGTTCCCGGCGGTGATGTGCTACTGGTACCGCTTCACCCACGACGGCGTGCGTATCGACTGCACCAGCGACGAAGACACCCTCGGTGGCCACTTCCTGCACCTGCTGCACGGCAAGAAGCCGAGCGAGCTGCACGTCAAGGTCATGAACGTGTCGCTGATCCTCTACGCCGAGCACGAGTTCAACGCCTCGACCTTCACCGCCCGCGTCTGTGCCTCGACTCTCTCCGACCTGTACTCCTGCGTAACCGCTGCCATCGGTTCGCTGCGCGGCCCGCTGCATGGCGGTGCCAACGAGGCGGCGATGGAGCTGATCGAGCGCTTCCAGAACCCGCAGGAAGCCACTGCCGAGCTGCTGCGCATGCTCGAGCGCAAGGACAAGATCATGGGCTTTGGCCATGCCATCTACAAAGAGTCCGACCCGCGCAACGAGGTGATCAAGGGCTGGTCGAAACAGCTCGCCGACGAAGTGGGTGACAAGGTGCTGTACCCGGTTTCCGAAGCCATCGACAAGACCATGTGGGAGCAGAAGCGCCTGTTCCCCAACGCCGACTTCTACCATGCCTCGGCGTACCACTTCATGGGCATCCCGACCAAGCTGTTCACCCCGATCTTCGTCTGCTCGCGCCTGACCGGCTGGGCGGCGCACGTCTTCGAACAGCGCGCCAACAACCGCATCATCCGCCCGAGCGCCGAGTATGTCGGTGTCGAGCAGCGCCAGTTCGTGCCGATCGAACAGCGCTGACAGGCCGTACCTGTGGGGGCCTGTTCCGGCCTCATCGCCGGCAAGCCGGCTCCCACAGGTATTGCACTGCTCCTGAGGCTGGTGCAGTCCCTGTGGGAGCCGGCTTGCCGGCGATGAGGCCGGAACAGCTGACACAGGGCTGCAACTAGAAAGCTATCCACGACCGTACCGTGACCGAGCCTGATAACGATATGAACACTGCATTCCGCAAGCACCTGCCAGGCACCGACCTGGACTACTTCGATGCCCGCGCGGCGGTCGAGGCCATCAAGCCCGGCGCCTACGATGGTCTGCCTTACACCTCTCGCGTACTCGCCGAGAACCTGGTGCGCCGCTGCGACCCGGCTACCCTCGACGCCTCGCTGGGCCAGCTGATCGAGCGCAAGCGCGACCTCGACTTCCCGTGGTTCCCGGCCCGCGTGGTGTGCCACGACATTCTCGGCCAGACTGCACTGGTCGACCTCGCCGGCCTGCGTGACGCCATTGCCGACAAAGGCGGCGACCCGGCCCAGGTCAACCCTGTGGTGCCGGTGCAGCTGATCGTCGACCACTCGCTGGCCGTCGAGTGCGGTGGTTTCGACCCGCAGGCCTTCGAAAAGAACCGCGCCATCGAAGACCGCCGCAACGAAGACCGCTTCCATTTCATCAACTGGACCAAGAAGGCGTTCAAGAACGTCGACGTGATCCAGCCGGGCAACGGCATCATGCACCAGATCAACCTGGAGAAGATGTCGCCGGTGATTCACAACGACCGTGGCGTGGCCTACCCGGATACCTGCGTCGGCACCGACAGCCACACCCCGCATGTCGACGCCCTGGGCGTGATCGCCATCGGCGTGGGTGGCCTGGAGGCCGAGAACGTGATGCTCGGCCGTGCCTCGTGGATGCGCCTGCCGGAAATCGTCGGCGTCGAGCTGACCGGCAAGCTGGCGCCGAACATCACCGCCACCGACCTAGTGCTGGCCCTGACCGAATTCCTGCGCAAGCAGAAAGTCGTCGGCGCCTACCTGGAGTTCCACGGCGAGGGTGCACGTGCCCTGACCCTGGGCGACCGCGCCACCATTTCCAACATGGCCCCGGAATATGGCGCCACTGCGGCGATGTTCGCCATCGACCAGCAGACCATCGACTACCTGCGCCTGACCGGTCGCGAAGAGCAACAGGTCAAGCTGGTGGAAACCTATGCCAAGGCCACCGGCCTGTGGGCCGACAGCCTGGGCGGTGCAGTCTACGAGCGCACGCTGAGCTTCGACCTGTCGAGCGTGGTGCGCAACATGGCCGGCCCGTCCAACCCGCATGCCCGCGTCGCCACCAGCGACCTGGCGGCCAAAGGCATCGCTGGCAGCTGGGAAGAAGTGCCAGGGCAGATGCCAGATGGCGCGGTGATCATTGCTGCCATCACCAGCTGCACCAACACCAGCAACCCGCGCAACGTGATTGCCGCAGGCCTGCTGGCGCGCAATGCCAACAAACTGGGGCTGGCCCGTAAGCCGTGGGTCAAGTCGTCGCTGGCGCCTGGTTCCAAGGCCGTGCAGCTGTACCTGGAAGAAGCCGGGCTGGAGAAGGAGCTTGAGCAGCTCGGCTTTGGCATCGTCGCCTTCGCCTGTACCACCTGCAACGGCATGTCCGGTGCCCTGGACCCGGTGATCCAGCAAGAGATCATCGACCGTGACCTGTACGCCACTGCCGTGCTGTCGGGTAACCGCAACTTCGACGGGCGCATCCATCCGTATGCCAAGCAGGCCTTCCTCGCTTCGCCGCCACTGGTGGTGGCATACGCCATCGCCGGTACCATTCGCTTCGACATCGAAAAGGATGTACTGGGCGTGGTCGATGGCAAGGAAATCCGCCTCAAGGATATCTGGCCCAGCGACGAAGAAATCGACGCGGTGGTACGTGCTGCGGTCAAGCCGGAGCAGTTCCGCAAGGTGTACATCCCGATGTTCGCCATCGAGGAAGACCGTGGGCCGAAGGTGGCGCCGTTGTATGACTGGCGCCCGATGAGCACCTACATCCGCCGCCCACCGTACTGGGAGGGTGCCTTGGCCGGTGAACGGACCCTGCGCGGCATGCGCCCGCTGGCAGTGCTGCCGGACAACATCACCACCGACCACCTGTCGCCGTCCAACGCCATCATGCTCGACAGCGCTGCCGGCGAGTACCTGGCGAAGATGGGCCTGCCGGAGGAGGACTTCAACTCTTACGCTACCCACCGTGGCGACCACCTGACCGCCCAGCGCGCCACCTTTGCCAACCCCAAGCTGTTCAACGAAATGGTGCGCAAGGAAGACGGCAGCGTGAAGCAGGGCTCGCTGGCGCGTATCGAGCCGGAAGGCAAGGTCACCCGCATGTGGGAGGCGATCGAGACCTACATGGAGCGCAAGCAGCCGCTGATCATCGTCGCCGGTGCCGACTACGGCCAGGGTTCGTCCCGTGACTGGGCGGCCAAGGGTGTGCGCCTGGCCGGTGTCGAGGCGATCGTCGCCGAAGGCTTCGAGCGTATTCACCGTACCAACCTGGTGGGCATGGGCGTGCTGCCGCTGGAGTTCAAGCCGGGCACCGACCGCAAGACCCTCGGGCTGGATGGCAGCGAGACCTATGACGTGCTGGGCGCGCGTACGCCGCGGGCGACGCTGACCCTGGTGGTTACCCGCGCCAACGGCGAGCGTCTGGAGGTACCGGTGACCTGCCGCCTGGACACCGCCGAGGAAGTGTCGATCTACGAGGCTGGCGGGGTGCTGCAGCGCTTCGCTCAGGACTTCCTCGAAGCGACCGCCTAATTGCAGGGGGCCGCTTTGCGGCCCATCGCGACACAAGGCCGCTCCTACAAGAGTTACCAATTCCCTGTAGGAGCGGCCTTGTGTCGCGATGGGCTGCAAAGCAGCCCCAGAGGCCATATGCATCTCAGACAGGACAGCACATCCATGGCTCATGTACCGCAAGTAAAAATCCCCGCCACCTACATCCGTGGCGGCACCAGCAAAGGCGTGTTCTTCCGCCTGCAAGACCTGCCCGAGCAGGCGCAGATCCCCGGCCCGGCCCGCGACGCACTGCTGCTGCGGGTGATCGGCAGCCCCGACCCTTACGGCAAGCAGATCGACGGCATGGGCGGTGCCACTTCGAGCACCAGCAAGACCGTGATTCTGTCGCAGAGCATCAAGCCTGAGCACGACGTCGACTATCTGTTCGGCCAGGTCAGCATCGACAAGGCCTTCGTCGACTGGAGCGGTAACTGCGGCAACCTCTCCGCCGCGGTCGGTTCGTTCGCCATCAGCAGCGGCCTGGTCGACCCGGCGCGCATTCCGCGCAATGGCATCGCCACCGTGCGCATCTGGCAGGCCAACATCGGCAAGACCATCATCGCCCATGTGCCGATCACCGAAGGTGAAGTGCAGGAAACCGGCGACTTCGAGCTGGACGGGGTGACCTTCCCGGCCGCCGAGGTGCAGCTGGAATTCCTCGATCCGGCGGCCGACGAAGATGGCGACGGCGGGGCGATGTTCCCCACCGGCAACCTGGTCGATGACCTCGAGGTGCCGGGTGTCGGTACGTTCAAGGCGACCCTGATCAATGCCGGCATCCCGACCATCTTCGTCAATGCGGCGGATATCGGCTACACCGGCACCGAACTGCAGGACGCCATCAACGGTGACTCGCAGGCGCTGCTGCGCTTCGAGACGATTCGCGCCCATGGCGCCGTGCGCATGGGCCTGATCGACAACGTCGACCAGGCTGCCGGGCGTCAGCACACGCCGAAAGTGGCTTTCGTCGCGCCGCCGAGCACCTACACTGCGTCCAGTGGCAAAGCGGTGCAGGCAGGTGATATCGACCTGCTGGTACGGGCCTTGTCGATGGGCAAGCTGCACCATGCAATGATGGGGACGGCCGCGGTGGCCATCGGTACCGCGGCGGCCATTCCGGGCACGCTGGTCAACCTCGCCGCAGGCGGGGGCGAGCGCAGCGCCGTGCGTTTCGGCCACCCCTCGGGCACCCTGCGGGTGGGGGCCGAGGCGCGCCAGGTGAATGGTGAATGGACAGTGACCAAGGCAATCATGAGCCGCAGTGCTCGCGTGCTGATGGAGGGCTGGGTTCGCGTGCCTGGCGATAGCTTCTAACGCACCACTGGCGCTCGGCTTTAGTTCGTTGGGGCCGCTTTGCGCCCCTTCGCGGGCAAGCCCGCTCCTACACGGTTAGCGCGGTACCTGTAGGAGCGGCCTTGTGTCGCGAAGGGCTGCAAAGCAGCCCCGGCAATTCTGAAGGGAGCTGGATATGAGCGCCAACGTAGACCTCAACGCCCGCCCGGACTACGACCGGGTGCTGCAAACCCTTGCCGATTACGCCCTTACGTACCGGGTCGAATCCGCCGAAGCCCTGGATACCGCGCGCAACTGCCTGATGGATACCCTCGGCTGCGGCCTGCTGGCCCTGCGCTTCCCCGAATGCACCAAGTTGCTAGGCCCCCAGGTGGAAGGCACCGTGGTGCCCAATGGCGCCCGCGTGCCCGGCACCGCTTACCGCCTCGACCCGGTCAAGGCTGCCTGGGACATCGGCTGCACGGTTCGCTGGCTGGACTACAACGATACCTGGCTGGCCGCCGAATGGGCCCACCCCTCGGATAACCTTGGCGGAATCCTGGCCGTTGCCGATCACCTGTCGCAGAAGCACGTGGCCGCAGGTGAAGCACCGCTGCTGATGCGCGATGTGCTCGAAGCCATGGTCATGGCTCACGAGATTCAGGGCGTGATGGCGCTGGAAAACGCCTTCAATCGCGTTGGCCTCGACCATGTGATTCTGGTCAAGGTAGCCTCCACCGCCGTGTGCGCCAGGCTGATGGGGGCCAACCGTGAGCAGATGCTGAGCGCCTTGTCCCACGCGTTCGTCGATGGCCAGGCGCTGCGTACCTACCGCCATGCGCCCAACGCTGGTTCGCGCAAATCGTGGGCCGCCGGGGATGCTTCCAGCCGTGGCGTGCGCTTGGCCGACATTGCCCTGCGTGGCGAGATGGGCGTGCCTGGCGTGCTCACCGCGCCGCAGTGGGGCTTCTACGATGTGCTGTTCAGCCACACCAACAAGGACCTGGCGCTCAAGCCGTCCGAGCAGCAAGAGCTGCGCCTGCCGCAAGCCCTGGGTAGCTACGTGATGGAAAACGTGCTGTTCAAGGTCAGTTTCCCTGCCGAGTTCCACGCCCAGACCGCCTGTGAGGCTGCGGTAACATTGCATCCGCTGGTACGTAACCGCCTGCACGAGATCGACCGTATCGTCATTACCACTCAGGAGTCGGCGATCCGCATCATTTCCAAGAGCGGCTCGCTGGCCAATGCCGCTGACCGCGACCACTGCCTGCAGTACATGGTGGCAGTGCCGCTGATTTTCGGGCATCTGGTGGCCGAGCATTACGAAGACGCCTTCCATGCCAACCACCCCAGTATCGACCGCCTGCGCGAGAAGATGGAGGTGGTGGAAGACCCACGCTTCAGCCGTGAATACCTGGAGCCGGACAAACGCTCGATCGCCAATGCGCTGCAAGTGTTCTTCAAGGATGGCAGCAGTACCGAGCAGGTGGTGGTGGAATACCCGATCGGGCATCGCCGGCGGCGAGGGGAGGGCATACCGTTGCTGGAGGCCAAGTTCAGGGACAACCTGGCGACGCGCTTTGCGCGGCAGCGGTGTGGGGAGATCGTGGATGTGTGCAAGGACCAGCAGAAGCTGGAGCAGATGGCGGTGCACAGGTTTGTGGATTTGTTTGTGATCTGAATCGGCCTCTTCGCGGGCTTGCCCGCTCCCACAG
Organism: Pseudomonas sp. S1(2024); assembly: GCF_046557535.1. NCBI lineage: Bacteria > Pseudomonadati > Pseudomonadota > Gammaproteobacteria > Pseudomonadales > Pseudomonadaceae > Pseudomonas > Pseudomonas sp. S1(2024). The sequence goes on along the minus strand of NZ_JBKGFP010000047.1, from coordinate 100,310 downwards.
GCACAACGCAGACCTGATGGCAGTGGTGTACCTGTGGGAGCGGGCAAGCCCGCGAAGAGGCCGGTAAAGCCGACACAACCCCCACAAAAAAGCCCCGGCATTTCTGCCGGGGCTTTCCTTTACATCTTACAACTCAGCTTACGCCTGAACTACCGGGATCTTGGCGTTGGCTGCCGCTTCGCGGAACTCGGCGATCTGGTCGAAGCTCAGGTAGCGGTAAACGTCGGCAGCCATGCTGTCGATGTCCTTCGCGTACTGCATGTACTCTTCGACGGTCGGCAGCTTGCCGATGATCGAAGCGACAGCGGCCAGCTCGGCCGATGCCAGGTACACGTTGGTGGCGTCGCCCAGACGGTTCGGGAAGTTACGGGTCGAGGTGGAGACCACGGTCGAACCGGTCTGCACACGTGCCTGGTTACCCATGCACAGCGAGCAGCCTGGCATTTCCATGCGCGCGCCAGCCTTGCCGTAGATGCCGTAGTAGCCTTCTTCGGTCAGCTGGTGAGCGTCCATCTTGGTTGGCGGAGCCAGCCACAGACGGGTCGGGATACCGCCCTTGACCTTGTCCAGCAGCTTGCCGGCAGCGCGGAAGTGGCCGATGTTGGTCATGCACGAGCCGATGAACACTTCGTCGATCTTCTCGCCCTGTACCGAAGACAGCAGGCGGGCATCGTCCGGGTCGTTCGGTGCACAGAGCACAGGCTCTTTCACTTCGGCCAGGTCGATTTCGATGATCTCGGCGTATTCGGCATCGGCGTCGGCCGACAGCAGCTCAGGCTTGGCCAGCCAGGCTTCCATGGCCTGGGCGCGGCGCTCCAGGGTGCGGGCATCGCCGTAGCCTTCGCCGATCATCCAGCGCAGCAGGGTGATGTTGGACTGCAGGTACTCGGCGATAGCCTTCTCTGGCAGCTTGATGGTGCAACCGGCAGCGGAACGCTCGGCCGAGGCATCGGACAGCTCGAAGGCTTGCTCGACGGTCAGCTCGTTCAGGCCTTCGATCTCGAGGATGCGGCCGGAGAAGATGTTCTTCTTGCCCTTCTTCTCGACGGTCAGCAGGCCCTTCTGGATGGCGTAGTAAGGGATGGCGTGGACCAGGTCACGCAGGGTGATGCCTGGCTGCAGTTTGCCCTTGAAGCGCACCAGCACGGATTCTGGCATGTCCAGCGGCATGACGCCGGTGGCGGCGGCGAAGGCCACCAGGCCGGAACCGGCCGGGAACGAGATGCCGATCGGGAAGCGGGTGTGCGAGTCGCCACCGGTACCCACGGTGTCAGGCATCAGCATGCGGTTCAGCCAGCTGTGGATGATGCCGTCGCCCGGGCGCAGCGACACGCCGCCACGGGTGCGGATGAAGTCTGGCAGGGTGTGGTGGGTGGTGACGTCGATCGGCTTCGGATAGGCCGCGGTGTGGCAGAACGACTGCATCACCAGGTCAGCGGAGAAGCCCAGGCACGCCAGGTCCTTCAGCTCGTCGCGGGTCATCGGGCCAGTGGTGTCCTGGGAACCGACGGTGGTCATCTTCGGCTCGCAGTAGGCACCTGGGCGCACGCCCTGGCCTTCCGGCAGGCCGCAGGCACGGCCGACCATTTTCTGTGCCAGGGTGAAGCCCTTGCCCGAATCGGCAGGCTGCTCCGGCTTCTTGAACAGGTCGGAGGCGCCCAGGCCCAGTTCGGCACGGGCCTTCTCGGTCAGGCCACGGCCGACGATCAGCGGGATACGGCCGCCAGCGCGGACTTCATCCAGCAGCACTTCGGTTTTCAGCTCGAAGGTGGTGACCAGTTCGTCGCTGCCGTTACGGCGCACTTCGCCCTTGAACGGGTAAACGTCGATGACGTCGCCCATGGCCAGGTTGGTGCAGTCGAATTCGATCGGCAGGGCGCCGGCGTCTTCCATGGTGTTGTAGAAGATCGGGGCGATCTTGGTACCGAAGCAGAAGCCACCGGCGCGCTTGTTCGGTACGTACGGGATGTCGTCGCCGAAGAACCACAGCACCGAGTTGGTGGCGGATTTGCGCGAAGAACCGGTACCGACCACGTCACCGACGTAGGCAACTGGGTAACCCTTGGCCTTGACCGCTTCGATCTGGGCCAGCGGGCCGACCGAACCAGGCTGCTGCGGCTCGATGCCGTCGCGGGCCATCTTCAGCATGGCCAGTGCGTGCAGCGGGATGTCAGGGCGCGACCAGGCGTCCGGGGCAGGGGACAGGTCGTCGGTGTTGGTTTCGCCAGGCACCTTGAACACGGTCAGGGTGTACTTGTCGGCGATGGCCGGACGCGAGGTGAACCACTCGCCGGCAGCCCAGGATTCCAGCACGGCCTTGGCGTGAACGTTGCCGGCCTTGGCTTTTTCGGCCACGTCATGGAAGGCATCGAACATCAGCAGGGTGTGCTTGAGCTGTTCGGCCGCGACGGCGCCCAGTTCGGCGTCATCCAGCAGTGCGACCAGCGTTTCGATGTTGTAGCCGCCCTGCATGGTGCCCAGCAGTTCGGTGGCGTGCTTGCGGTCGATCAGAGGCGACTTGGCTTCGCCTTTGGCGACGGCGGAGAGGAAAGCGGCCTTGACATAGGCAGCTTCGTCGACCCCTGGCGGTACGCGGTGGGTGATCAGGTCTACGAGGAAGGCTTCTTCGCCGGCCGGCGGGTTTTTCAGCAGCTCGACCAGGCCTGCAGTTTGTTCGGCGTTCAGCGGCTGGGGCACGATACCCAGGGCGGCACGCTCTTCGATGTGTTTGCGGTAGGCTTCAAGCACAGTTATTTCCCTCATCAGTGGTCCCTAAAGGGGGTCCGGGACGCTCATCCAGCATTCAATGCACCCATGCGCTGCCACGGCTTTGTGGGCCGCCCAGCCAGAGTCGCAAAGAATCCTTACAGAAGCTGCTTTCAAAGTTTTACGCCTGCAGAACGGGGAGCTGATGAGGGCTGGCACGGGCATGCGAGGGATGCATGGCCCGGGCCAACGCCGTTCTACCGGATGAACTGTGCTCGTGACGCTTTGAAAACAGCTTCCAACGGACATTGTTGCCTTTGAAAAGGCGGGATGATTCTACGGCAAAAAAAGCCCGAAGGTAAGGCGGCGAAGATGACTTTAACGAGTGACCCTGGTTAGACAAAGGGCTAACATGGGTTCGTGTTCCATCGCCAAGCTGTTGTTTTTCATGTCCAACAAGTCCATCAAGACCCCTTGTGTCGGCCTGTGCTCCACGGTTTACGGAGACACGGTTTGCCGTGGCTGCAAGCGGTTTCACCACGAAGTGATCAGCTGGAACGGCTACGACGATGCGCAGAAGCGCGCCGTGTGGCTGCGCCTGGAGCAGCTGCTGGTGCAGGTGATGATGGCCAAGCTGGAGGTGTTCGACAAAGGTTTGCTGCGCCAGCAACTGGAGCAGCGTTCCATCCGCTTTGTCGAGCAGCAGTCGGAATATTGCTGGGCGTACCAGCTGATTGCCCGCGGGGCGCGGATGATCCGTGACCTGGAAGCCTATGGCATGGTGCTGTTGCCGGAATTTCGCGACTGGGAGCTGCCGCAGTTGCGCGACGCCATCGACCGCGAGTTCTTCCTGCTGTCCGAGGCGCATTACCAGCGCTACATCGCCCCCGGTTTCCTGCGCGATGCCTTGGAGGCGGGGCAGGGCTGAAGCTTTGTTGGTGAAGCTGCCAGCCTCTTCGCGGGCACGCCCGCTCCCACAGGTGTATCACAGACCTCGAGAACGGTGGGCATCCTGTGGGAGCGGGCATGCCCGCGAATGGGCTGGTGCGTTTACCAAATCAGTCGCCGGTATATTCGCAACCGCTGGTGCAGGTTTCGTGGATGCGCACCTTCGACAGTTCCGGCAGCAGCGGCTTGACCTGGTCCCAGATCCACTTGGCGATCACTTCGCTGGTAGGGTTTTCCAGGCCCGGGATGTCGTTCAGGTAGTTGTGGTCCAGTTGCTCGTAGATCGGCTTGAAGACCGCCTTGATCTCGGCGAAGTCGCGGATCCAGCCGGTGTGCGGGTCGAGCGGGCCGGTCAGGTGCAGGCCGACCTTGAACGAGTGGCCGTGCAGGCGACCGCATTTGTGCCCGGCAGGGACGTGCGGCAGGCGGTGGGCCGACTCGAATGTAAATTCTTTAAAAATTTCCACGCTGTCATAACTCTGTGTGAATCAAGAATGCGCGCAGTCTACCAGCATGGCCGCTACAAGGCTTGCAGGCGTTCATGCAACCGCCCGGTGGCAATCAGCTCCAGCAGCTCGTCGCCCAGCCGCTGGCTCTCGGCAATGGCCTTGTACCAGTAGCGCTTGCGGCCAGGCGCATCGCCCATGAAACGCTTGAAGTCATTGCGGTCGGGCAGCTTGCCGTAGGGCAGGGCCGCCAGGTACTGCGGCGAGGGCGTCATCAGCAGCACGTTCTGCAGGCGCGTGGCATCGCCCTTGCGCCAGGGCAGGGCCTTGTCGAACCAGCCGGGTACGACCTTGTCGGTGAAGTGCGGGTACAGCACCAGGTCGTCGCCGCGGTAGGGCAGGTCGAGGTGGTAGTCGAGCAGGCCGCCGTCGCGGTAGGTGCCTGCACCTGCGCCAGGGATGTCTTTCACGCCTTCCATGACCATGGGGATGGAGCCCGAGGCAAGCAGGGCATGGCGCAGGTTGGCCAGGTCCAGCGGCAGGCAGCGCGAGGGGAAGTCGGTCAGTGCGTCGAGCGGCGGCGTGGCGCGGCCGTCGTGCAGGATGATGCGCTCGAAGTGCCGTGCCAGGCGCGAGCGGCCGAGCAGGTTGCTGGCGATCACCGAACCCAGGCCCAGGCCCAGGCGGCCCCGATGGTCGTGGGCGAGCTGGCCATGGCTCTTCACCACCAGGATGTTCAGGCGATAGTGCGGGTTGGCCAGCAGCTGGCTGTCGCGGCCTTGCAGCAGGTCATCGAGCATGTGTTGGCAGCTGCGGCTGATTTCGGCCGGGGTGACGCCCTTGGCGAAATCCTGCTCGGTGTACAGTTCGCCCAGGCGACGGATGCCTGCTACCGGGTCGTCGAGGCAGGCACTGGCAAAGCGCCAGGCGCCGATCGAGGCGCCGATCAGCGCACGTTGGCGTGGTGCCGACGGCAGCCACTCACCGAACAGCGCCAGGTCCAGGCCCTGGATGCCCAGCGGCTTCGGCCCGCCAGCCGCACCCGGCAGCACACCGACATCGGCCGCCTGCAGGCCGCGCTCGCGGACCTGCCGCAGGGCACGTTGGCCGGCCTTGAAGGTGAGGGCGGGGTATTTCATGTGAATGGCGCTCATGGCGGGTCTCTTGGGCGGCAGGCGAGTCATTGTAAAGGGTTCAAGGCATGCACAGGTATTTGTGCCATTGCCGAGGCCTGTGATGAACGGGTGGGAGCTGCGCTATCATGGCGCCAGTTGTTTTCAGGTTGAATTAAGGACCGGTGGTTAATCTTAACCCCGTAGACAACTTGCACAGTTCTCAGGAGAGAAGAACGATGAAACGCATGACTGCCCTGTTCACCGTAGCCGCCGCCCTTGCCCTGGGCGCCCATTCCGCCATCGCCAAGGATGTGCAGCCCGACGAAGTGGTCAAGCTGGTAAATGCCAAGACCGTCAAGTCGCTGGACGAACTCAAGGCCGCCGCCGTGGCCAAGCACCCGGGTGCCACCGTCACCGACTCGGAACTTGAAGATGAGTACGGTCGCTACGTCTACAAGGTCGAGCTGCGCGACACGCAGAACGTCGAATGGGATGTGGCGCTGGACGCCAAGACCGGTGAAGTGCTGAAGGACGAGCGGGACAACTGATGATCCACCTACTGCGGCCGGCGCGCTACTTCGCGCTGGCGCTGCTGGCCGTGTGTTCCCTGGCCGTTGCCCGTGACCTGGACCAGGACGAAGCTCTGGAACTGCGCCAGAAGGGCATCATCCTGCCGCTCGAGCAGCTGTTGGAAACCGCCCTGGGGCGTCACCCCGGGGCGCGCCTGCTGGAGGCCGAGCTGGAAGAAGACGACAATCGCTACGAATACGAAGTCGAGTTGCTGACAGCTGAAGGCGTGGTGCGCGAGATCAAGCTCGACGCCAGCAGCGGTGCCCTGCTCAAAGACGAGGAAGACGACTGAATGCGCCTGTTGCTTGTCGAGGACAATGTACCGTTGGCCGATGAACTTACCGCCGGCCTGCAGCGCCAGGGCTACGCCGTGGACTGGCTGGCCGATGGCCGCGACGCGGTGTACCAGGGCCAGAGCGAACCCTACGACCTGATCATCCTGGACCTTGGCCTGCCGGGCCTGCCGGGCCTGGAGGTGCTGGCCCAGTGGCGTGCCGCCGGCCTGGCCACGCCGGTGTTGATCCTTACTGCCCGTGGCTCGTGGGCCGAGCGTATCGAAGGGCTGAAGGCCGGGGCCGATGATTACCTGAGCAAACCCTTTCACCCCGAAGAACTGCAGCTGCGCATCCAGGCGTTGTTGCGCCGTGCCCGTGGCCTGGCCAACCAGCCAACGCTGGAAGCGGCCGGACTGCATCTGGACGAAAGCCGGCAGTGCGTGAACCGTGACGGCGTGGATATCCAGCTGACCGCCGCCGAGTTCCGCCTGCTGCGCTACTTCATGCTGCATCCGCAGCAGATCCTGTCCAAGAGCCACCTGGCCGAGCACCTCTACGACGGTGAAACCGAGCGCGACTCCAACGTGCTGGAAGTGCACGTCAACCACTTGCGACGCAAGCTGGGCCGCAGCGTCATCGAGACCCGCCGCGGGCAGGGCTACATCTACGCCGGGAGCGCCGCGTGAAGTCGATCCAGGCGCGCCTGAGCCTGGGCCTGGTGGCGGTGCTGGTGGTGGTCGGCCTGGTGCTTGCGCAGCTGACCCTGTGGTTGTTCGAGGTCGGCCTGCAGCGCTACCTGGAGAATGGCCTGCGCAAGGAAAGCGAAAACCTGCTGGTGGCCCTGGTGCGCGGGCCTTCGGGTCTGCAGCTGGATGAGCGGCGTATCTCGGCCGCCTACCAGCGGCCGTTTTCCGGCTATTACTTCCGCATCGATTTCGATAAAGGCACCTGGCGTTCCCGGTCGCTGTGGGATCTGGACATGCCCAAACCCGCCGCGCCGGGCCTTTCCGACAGCCACGAACTCGGCCCGGAAGGCCAGCAACTGCTTGCCCTGCGTGCCGACTACCGGCGCCTGGGCCAGGACATCTCGATCAGCGTGGCACAGGATTATTCGCCGGTACGCGAAGGTTTCCGGCGCCTGCAGCAGATCGGCCTGGGCATGGGCCTGGTGGCGCTGATCCTGGTGCTGGTGTTGCAGCGCATCACCGTGACTCGCTCGCTGCGGCCGCTGGAGCGGGCACGCCAGCAGATCGCTCAGTTGCAGCAGGGCCAGCGCTCGCAGCTGGATGCCGAAGTGCCCAGCGAACTGGCGCCGCTGGTGGGGCAGATCAACCACCTGCTGAGCCATACCGAAGACAGCCTGCGCCGCTCGCGCAATGCCCTGGGCAACCTGGGCCATGCATTGAAGACGCCACTGGCGGTGTTGCTGAGCCTGGCCTCCAGCGAGCGCCTGAAAGACCTGCCGGATGTTCGCGCGCAGATGCGCGAGCAACTGGAGCAGATTCAGCAGCGCCTGGCGCGTGAGCTGAACCGTGCGCGCCTGGCGGGGGATGCGCTGCCTGGTGCGCAGTTCGACTGCGACGTCGAGCTGCCGGGGCTGCTGGGGACACTGGGCATGATCCATGGCGAGGGCCTGCTGCTGGCCAGGGATGTGCCGCCCGGGCTGCTGCTGCCTTGGGACCGCGAGGACATCCTGGAGCTGCTCGGCAACCTGCTGGACAACGCCTGCAAGTGGGCCGACAGCGAGGTGCGGCTGGGTATCGCGCCGAGTACCGATGGCTACCAGGTGTGGGTCGATGATGATGGCCCCGGTATCCCCGAGGGCCAGCGGCAGCAGGTGCTGGAGCGCGGCTCGCGGCTGGACGAGCAGGTAGACGGGCACGGGCTGGGGTTGGGCATCGTGCGCGATATCGTCGAGGCCTGGGGCGGGCGCCTGGCGCTGCTGGATAGCCCGTTGGGCGGCTTGCGGGTAAGCATCGACTTGCCGCGCAAGGCTCGGTAATGCCGGGGCCGCTTTGCGGCCCATCGCCGGCAAGCATGACCCCGTGGGCCATATCACCACTGCAAAAAAAATGCAGTACAGCCGCATTTTTTTGAATTAGCCCAATCTCGCCCCACCCGGCAAAATTCCCCCACGAAACCCTGTGGTTTCCATCTCTCCACGGACGGAGCCCCTTGTGCTATTGCGACCGCAATACGAGGCCCAGGCCACCTCGGCTGGGCTTTCTTTTTAACCAGAAAAACTACAGATTCCGATTACCTACATGCCTGCCTCGCGTTTCGAAAGTCGTTTGCAGCGGCTGTTGCCAGCGCCCCTGAATATTCCCCCCAAAGAATGGTTGCGTGCCGGTATCGGCGCGTTGTTCGGCCTTTTCCTCGCCGGCTGGCTGACCAGCATGGCCTACGGCCCCAGCATTGCCTTGCACCTGCTCGGCCCGCTGGCGGCTTCGGCCGTGCTGGTGTTCGCCGTGCACTCCGGCCCATTGGCCCAGCCCTGGCCTGTGCTGGGCAGCTACGCCTTGGCCGGTGCGGTCGGCCTGGCCATGCGCCAGGGCTTCGGCCCGCAGCTGTGGGTTGCCGCTGCAGCCCTGGGTATCTCGATTCTGGTGATGTGCCTGCTGCGCTGCCTGCACCCGCCAGGCGGCGGGGTGGCGGTGAGCGCGGTGCTGGCCGACCCCGGGCTTACCGCCATGGGCGACCACCTGCTGGAGCCGGTGCTGCTCAACGCGTTGATCCTGGTAGCGGTGGCGATCCTCTACAACCACCTCACCGGCGTGCGCTACCCGAAAGGCGCGGTGCCGCGCAAGGACCTGCACCACACCCATGACCCGCTGCCCAGCGAGCGGGTCGGCATCCGTGGGGAAGACCTGGATCAGGCTCTGGAAGAACTGGGCGAGTTCGTCGATGTCACCCGTGACGAACTGGAGCGCATCATCCTGGCCACCGAGCAACACGCCCTGCAGCGCAGCCTCGGCGGCATCACCGCGGCCTCGGTGATGTCCCGCGACGTGCAGTTCGCCACGCCCGACACCACTCTGGAGCAGGCCTGGAAACTGCTGGCCAGCCACCACCTGAAAACCCTGCCGGTACTGCAGCAGGGCAAGTTGGTGGGAATAGTCAGCCTCAGCGACCTGGTCGGCCCGGCCATGCAGCGTGGCCGCTTCAGTTGGCGCGGGTTGTTCGGCCGCAAGGCGGTGCGCATGGAGCAGGTGATGAGCCGCCGGGTAATCAGCGTCAGCAGCCAGCACCCGCTGGAGCGCTTGCTGCCACTGCTGTGCGAACAGGGCCTGCATTGCCTGCCGGTGCTCGATGCCGACCAGTTGGTGGGGGTGATCACCCAGACCGATCTGATCGCCGGCCTCAAGCGCCAGTTGCTCAGCGAGGCCGAGGCTTCAGATAAGCGGGTCCCAGCGTTGTGACCAGTCGCTGGCGCCGGCGGCTACCAGCCGGCGCAGGATGGCAAAGGCCTGTTGCAGGGCTTCGCTGTCGCGCTTGCGCGGGTACACCAGGAAGGTCGGGTAGGTGAATTCCGGCGCCTGCGGTACCCGCTCGAACACCCCGCTGTCCAGATAGGCCTGCACTACCCGCGTGCGGAAGTAGCCACTGCCGCCCTGGTCGAGTATGAACTGCAAGGCCAGCGGGCCCAGGTTGAAACTCAGCGCCGGGCGCGCGCAGTCGGGCAGGGCGGCATCGTGCTGGCGACGGAAGGCTTCGCCCCAGTCGATATAGATGTACGGGTCTGGCTGGGCGACCCGGCGCACACGGATCAGCTTTTCCTCCATCAGCTGCTCCACCTGCAGGCCCGGGCCGTAGGTCGGCTGGTAGACCAGCGCGGCATCCAGCAGGCCCATCTCGACCTTGCGCAGCAGCGATTCGCCGTCGCTCACCTCGCTGCGGATGGCATGGCTGGGCAGCTCGCGGTGCAGGGCACTGACCCAGTCGAGCAGCATCGGGTTGCCCAGGCTCACCTCAGCGCCCACGTGCAGCACTTGCTGGCAGCCTTCGGGCAGCGGCAGGTCGCGACGCGCCGCTTCCCAGGTTTGCACCATCTGGTTGGCATAACTGACGAATGCCTCGCCGTCGCTGGTCAGGCTGGCGCCGTTGCGGCTGCGCACGAACAGCTGGCAGCCCAGTTGCTGCTCCAGGCGCTGCACCCGCGCGGTGATCGCCGTCTGTGACACGAACAGGCGTTCGGCGGCGGCGACCAGGCTGCCGCAACGCACGATTTCCAGAAAGGTACGGGCCTGATCGATGTCCATGAGCTGCTCGGTGGCTGAAGGGGTGGCCTATTCTAGAGGCTTTGCACCGTTATGGGGCGTTTTTGCGTTGTCTGCAAATTTGCAGGTCGGTTGTGACTTTAGTCCCATGGCGGCGCGGGTGTAGCGGTCCATACTCAAGTTTCGCCCTTCAATAACAACAAGTACCGGGTTTCTTTCGATATGAGCTACCAGCACAGCTACGCCCATTCCATTTCCGACCCTGCCGCTTTCTGGGCGGAGCAGGCCGCGCACCTGGCCTGGCACCGCAAGCCGGCCCTCACGCTGCAAGAAAATGCCGACGGTACCCACCGCTGGTTTGCCGATGGCCGCCTGAACAGCTGCTACCTGGCCCTCGATCACCAGATCGAGCAGGGCCGTGGCGAGCAGCTGGCGCTGATTTACGACTCGCCGGTGACCGGTGTGCAACAGGCCTACACCTACCACCAACTGCGTGACGAGGTGGCGCGCCTGGCCGGTTTGTTACGCCAGTTGGGGGTGAACAAGGGCGATGGCGTGATCATCTACATGCCCATGGTGCCGCAGGCGGCCATGGCCATGCTTGCCTGCGCGCGGATTGGCGCAGTGCACTCGGTGGTGTTCGGTGGCTTTGCCGCCAACGAGCTGGCCTTGCGCATCGACGATGCCCGGCCGACGCTGCTGCTGACGGCGTCCTGCGGGCTGGAGTTCGACCGGGTGATCGAATACAAGCCGCTGGTCGATCGTGCCCTGCAACTGGCCCGCCACCAGCCGCGCAACGTGCTGGTGCTGCAGCGCCCGCAGGCGCGTGCCCAGCTGCAGCCAGGCCGCGACCTGGACTGGCAGGCGGCATTGGCCAAAGCCGAGCCGGTGCCACCGGTGGAACTGGATGCGGGTGATCCGCTTTACATCATGTACACCTCTGGCACCACCGGCAAACCCAAGGGCATCGTGCGGGAAAACGGCGGCAATGCCGTCGCGCTGTGCTACGCCATGCGCCATATCTACGGCATGCAGGCCGGCGATGTGTGGTGGGGCATATCCGACGTGGGCTGGGTGGTTGGCCATTCGCTGATCGTCTATGGGCCGCTGATGAGCGGCTGCACCACGGTGTTCTACGAAGGCAAGCCGATCCGCACCCCGGATGCCTCGGCCTACTGGCGGGTGGTGGAGCAATACAAGGTCAACGCATTGTTCTGCGCCCCTACGGCCATGCGCGCCATCCGCAAGGAAGACCCTGAGGGGGAGCTGATCCGCAAGCACGACCTGAGCTCGCTGCGCCAGTTGTTCCTGGCTGGCGAGAAACTGGATTCCAGCACCCACGAATGGCTGGAACGGGTCAGTGGCAAGCCGGTGCACGACCATTGGTGGCAGACCGAGACCGGCTGGCCGGTCACCGCGCCCTGCGTAGGGCTGGAAGGCAGTGCGGCGAAGCCCGGGTCGAGCAACCGGGCGGTGCCGGGCTACCACGTGCGCGTGCTGGATGACGAGGGCCACCTGCTGGGGCCCAACCACCAGGGCTCGATCGTCATCGCCCTGCCATTGCCGCCCGGGTGCAGCCAGACGCTTTGGGGCGACCACGAGCGTTACCTGCAGGCTTACCTGCGGACTTACCCGGGGTATTACCACACGGGTGACGGTGGCTACCTGGACGATGACGGCTTCGTCTACATCATGGGGCGCACCGATGACGTGATCAATGTGTCCGGGCACCGGCTGTCCACCGGCGAGATGGAAGACCTGGTGGCACGCCACCCGGCAGTGGCCGAGTGCGCGGTGATTGGCGTGCATGACGAGATCAAGGGGCAGGTGCCGTTGGCGCTGGTGGTGCTCAAGGACGGCGAGGGCATTGCTGAGGCGCAGTTGCTGGTGGACCTGGTGGGCAGCGTGCGCGAGGAGATTGGCGCGTTGGCGTGTTTCAACCGGGTGCGGTTGGTGAAGCGACTGCCCAAGACCCGCTCCGGGAAGATTCTGCGGGCGGTGCTGCGCAAGATTGCCGACGGGCAGGACTATTTGCCGCCTTCGACCCTGGATGACCCGGCGGTGCTGGGGGAGATCGAGGCGGTGCTGGGGGATTTGCCCAGGGCTGGCTGAGGGTTTGACCTTGCTGGCCTCTTCGCGGGTAAACCCGCTCCTACAGGGATGTCACAGGCCTTGAGAACTGTGCAATACCTGTGGGAGCGGGCGTGCCCGCGAAGAGGCCGGCCCGGGCAAAGCAGTTCTAGGGTCCTACCTGATGCAGCTGCCCCAACCGGCTGCGCGTACGCATCAGGTCGGCAAGCGGCCCGCCCAGGCTTTCTTCCAGTGGCCGCTTGCCGATCACCAGCACCTGCCGGTCCTGGTCATACAGCACATCCACCAGGTTGACGAAGCGCTGCTGCGCCGCCAGGGAACATTCCGACAAGTCATCCAGCCCATCGATGATCCACTCATCGTATTGCCCGGCCAGCACCAGGTAGTCGATCACTGCCGTGGCCTTTTCGCACAGGTCGTCGAAGCCCAGCACCACCCGCCGGCCGTCCACCGCCAGTGCGCGCAGCGGGCGCTTGTTCACTTCCAGCATCACCGGCTGCGGCTCGGGCACATTCAGCGCCTGGCGCTGCGCTGCATTGCCCGGCCAGACATAGTGGCCCCGGGTAAAGCGCTGATGTTCGCGGTTGGCCGGCAGGCTGCGGAAATCGGTATCGCCCCCCACTTCCAGCACTTCCATCGCGCTGTTGATCAGGCGGATCACCGGCAGGAAGCGCTCGTGGTACAGCGGGTTGGGCAGCAGCCCTTCGGGTGCATAGTTGGACGTCACCAGCAGGAATACGCCACGGCTGAACAACGCATTGAACAGCCGCGTGAGCAGCATGGCATCGCCAATGTCGTGCACATGTAATTCGTCGAAGCACAGCACCTGGCAATCACCCACCAGCTCGTCGAGGGTCGCGCCCAGTGCATCATCCAGCGCCCGGTGGCGGTGCATGCCCTGGTGCAGGCGGGCAAAGAAGTCATGGAAGTGCAGGCGCAGCTTGGCCTGCACCGGCACGGCCTGGAAAAAGCCGTCGAGCAGCCAACTCTTGCCACGGCCCACCGAACCGTACAGGTACAGGCTGCGTGGCTGGCCTTGTTCGAGCTGCGCCAGCTGTTCGGCCATGCAGTGGATTACCCGGCGTTGGCCGTCGCTGAGTTGGTAACCGCGGCTGTGCGCCTTGTCCTCGAACCAGCCGAGCAGTTCGCTCTGGTTGGCGGCGGCGCCGCGCAGGCGTTGGCCAAGCTGGCGTAGCGGGGTAGGGATCCAGGCAGGCAAAAGCAAAGCTCCTTGGGCGATGGCAGGGCAGGGTGCAGCTTGCCCGAGGGCAGCCATTTTGACTAATACAGAAAGTGCGCGGCAATCATCGCCTGACGAGATAGGTTCGCCATGCAGGCGTACAGTAAAGGCTGGAACCGGTGCGAGGAGGGGCGAGCATGCACGCCGACTTTGATCTGCAGCGCTTCGTAGAGGCGCAGAACCCTGTGTATGACCAGGTGATGCAAGAGCTGCAGGCCGGGCGCAAGCGCAGCCACTGGATGTGGTACGTGTTTCCGCAGCTCGATGGCCTGGGCCACAGCGCCATGGCCGAACGCTATGCGCTGGCCGGTATCGACGAAGCCCGTGCCTACCTGGCTCATCCGCTGCTCGGCCCGCGCCTGCAAGCGTGCGTGACTGCGCTGTTGCAGCACCATGACAAGAGTGCCCGTGAAATGCTCGGCAGCCCTGACTACCTCAAGCTGCGCTCGTGCCTGACCCTGTTCGCCCAGGCCGCGCCCGGCAACCCGTTGTTCCAGCTGGCGCTGGTGCAGTTCTACGACGGTGAGCCGGACGCCCTGACGCTGGCCATGTTGCAGGGTTAGTTCAGGCCTTTTGCTCCAGTTGGCGCTCGATCATGTACTTCACTGCCAGCCGACGTTCTTTCAGGCGGCGCAGGTCTTCATCCTCGAAGTTGCCCGCCGAAATCGACTCGGCGGCCAGCACCTGGTTGTCGATGTCCATGTATTCGTCCAGCAGACGGTCCAGTGCCTTGTCCTGCTGTCGGCGCTGCTGGACGATTTCGCGCGGGTAGTGCAAGTCCTGGTAAAGATCGTGGGAGACAGGCATGGGGTCCTCCTTGGTCAATGCAGATGGCTCATCTGATTGGAAGGGAGGAATGCGATTGTGTTGAAGCCAAGCGGGCGGAAAGCGACGGATGGTCGCCTCGCCAACTGCGAAAATGACTAACTCGCTGTTTTTTGGTAATTTTTTTTCATCAGGGGGTTCACAGACCGAAAGTTTGTTGTTAAAGTGCCGCGCATTCCAAGACAACAACCCAGTTGTCACTCAGTTGGAATTGTCAGAGCAGCAGATGCTGCATCCGATACAGGGGCGTCGCCAAGCGGTAAGGCAGCAGGTTTTGATCCTGCCATGCGTTGGTTCGAATCCAGCCGCCCCTGCCATTTTCTTGCTTCAAACGTATCTCGGTCCGGTGCTTGGAAATACAAGCGCTGGGCTTTGTCGTTTCCACAGGTTTTGCCGAAGGCTCTGTTCGGTCACCTGGCCGTTCCAAGCATCTCGTTCAGCAAGCGGGCCAGTTCATCGGCCTGTACCGGCTTCTGGATCACCAGGCTGCCCGGCAACTCCAGTCCCTGCAACTCTGCATAACCGGTAAGAAGCACCACCGGCAGGTGCGGGTAGCGCTCGCGCGCCGCCAGGGCCAGTTGCGCACCGTTGAACTCGGGCATGGCGAAATCGCTCAGTAGCAGGTCGATCTGCTCATCCAGCAAGGCCAAAGCCTGTTCGCCACTGTGCGCCTGGCGTACCTGGTAGCCGTACTGGCGCAACACATCACCAAGCATGTCGCGTACCAGATGGTCGTCATCCACCAGCAGCACGGTGCGATTACAACCGCTTTCGCTAGTCGAGTGGCTGAGCAGCGACGGCATCGGTTCGTTGACGGCTTCACCCTTGACTGCCGGCAGATACACGGCCACCTGCGTACCACGCCCCGGCGTGGTGTCGATGCGCACGCCACCCCCGGACTGTTTGGCGAAGCCGAATACCTGGGCCAGGCCCAGGCCCGAACCCTTGCCGATATCCTTGGTGGTGAAGAACGGTTCGAACACCTTGGCCAACACCTCTTCGCTCATGCCGCAGCCGGTATCGCGGATACTCAGCATCACGTACTCGCCCGGGTCCGGGTCTTCCGGGCGCTGTGGACGTGCGTCGATCCGGGTGTTGCGGGTCGACAGCGTCAGCTGGCCACCGTCGGGCATGGCATCGCGGGCATTGATCGCCAGGTTGAGAATGATCATTTCGGTCTGGGTCGGGTCGGTCAAGGCCTGCCACAGGGTTGGTTCCAGGTCCAGGCGCACCGAGACATTGCCGCCCAAGGTGCGGCGCAGCAACTCTTCCAGCCCGGCCAGGGTGCGGTTGAGGTTCAGCGCCACCGGCTCCAGGCGCTGGCGGCGGGAGAAAGCCAGCAACTGCGAGGTCAGCTTGGCGCCGCGCTCGCCGGCTTCGCGGATGTGCTTGAGCCGCGCACTGGCCTTTTCCAGGTCGGCTTTGGCCAGGTCGCGCTCAAGGAAGCTGGCGCCGGTGAGGATTACCGTCAGCAGGTTGTTGAAGTCGTGAGCCACACCGGCGGTCAGCTGGCCGACCGCTTCCAGGCGCTGCATCTGCTGCAGCGCGGCCTCGATGCGTTCGCGTTCGGCGATCTGCTCGCGCAGGCGGGCGTTGGCTTCGGCCAGGCCCAGGGCGGCCTCGCGCTCGCTGGTGATGTCGCGTGCCACCACATACAGCAGGGTGTCTTCCGGCACCACCACCCAAGACAACCAGCGCTGCTGACCACCGGCATCCAGAATACGCCCGACAAAGCGGGCGCTGGTGCGACCATGGGCGAGGGCGGCCAGTTCGGTGAGCATCAGTTCCTGGTCATGCTCGGGCAGCAGGTGCAGCAAGGACGACTGGCTCAGACGTTCGCGGGACAAGCCCAGGCTGGCTTCCCAGGCGGGGTTCAGCGCGACTGGGGTCAGGTCCTTGTTGAGCACGGCCAGCAAGTCTTGCGACAGCTCCCAGGCACGGTCGCGTTCGCGGGTGCGGCGCTCGACCCTTTCCCCCAGCATTTCGTTGAGCTGGCGCAGTGCCTGGGTGGCCAGGCGTTGGGTGTGGATGTCCTGCAACACCCCGGAAAAGCGCACGCACTGGTCGTTGACGAACCGGCTCTGGCCGCTGCTGAGCAACCAGCGCGGTTCCAGGCCGTCGGGTTGGGCGATGCGGAATTCGACCCGATACAGGCCGCCACCTTCCGGGCACATGGCCTGTTCCACCGCCTCGCGCACCTGCGGCAGGTCGTCGGGGTAGATGCCGGCGTAAAACACCTCGAGGCTCATTTCAGTATCGGTGGGTAGACCGAACAGGGTCTTGCAGCGGTCATCCCACAACAACAGGCCTTCCTGCGGGCGCATGTCCCATGTGCCCATGCCGGCAGCGTCGATGGCAATGCGTGCACGTGCCTCGACGTCTGCCAGGGCCTCTTCGGCGCGGCGCCGGCGCTGGCGCTCCTGCACTTCGGTCAGGGCCCGGCGCACGGCCTTGGGCAGCAGCGGCAGGTTCTTCTTCAGCACATAGTCGGTGGCGCCCAGGCGGATCATTTCCACCGCATGTTCTTCGCCATAGATACCAGACAGGAAAATGAACGGAATGTCGGGTGCCAGGCGCTGGGCGATGGCCAGCACATCGGTGCCGGACGAGCCCGGCAGCACGCAGTCGCACAAGATCAGGTCGTAGTGGGCCTCGCTCAGGGCTTGCTCGACACCGGCATGGTCGAACACCAGCTGCGCCTGCACCTGCAACCCGCTGCGTTCCAGGCGCATCAGGGTCAGCTCGGCGTCCATCGAGTTGTCTTCGACCATCAGCAGTTTCAGCGGCGTTGGCTGCATCGTCGCGGCCACCTCAGATGCTGCCACGCCGGTTCAGGCGCAGCGAGCCGGGTGGCGGTTCGTTGAGTACCGCCCAGAACACCCCCAGGTCGGAAATGGCGGCGACGAATTCCTTGAACTCCACCGGCTTGACCACGTACGCGTTCACCCCCAGCTCGTACGCGCGCAGCAGGTCGGGCTCCTCGCGCGAGGACGTCAGCATCACCGTCGGGATACTGCGCAGCTCGGCGGTGGCGCGCACTTCCTTCAGCACCTCCAGGCCGTCGACCTTTGGCAGTTTCAGGTCCAGCAGCAACACGGCGGGGTTGCCATCGTCACGTTCGGCATAGGCATTGCGCCGAAGCAGGTAGTCGAGTGCCTCGGCACCGTCACGCAGCACAATGACCTCGTTGGCCAACTGGCTGCGCTCCAGCGCCAGGAGCGTCAGCTCCAGGTCCCGTGGGTTGTCTTCGACCAGCAGGATGGGTTTGAGCATGATGGTAGCGGTGCCTCAGGTAGTTGCGGGATGGCGCGGGAGGGTGAAGTGGAAGGTTGCACCCTGGCCAACCTTGCCATGGGCCCAGACCCGGCCGTCATGGCGTTCGATGATGCGACGCACGCTGGCCAGGCCGATCCCGGTGCCTTCGAAGTCTTCCATGCGGTGCAGGCGCTGGAACACGCCGAACAGTTTGTTGGCGTAGGCCATGTCGAAGCCCACGCCGTTGTCGCGAATACAGATCTCGGTTTCGCCCGGATGTTGCACGGCGCTGATGCCGATGCGCGCCGGTGTGCGCCCACGTGTGTATTTGATGGCGTTGGCCAGCAGGTTGTGCAAGGCCATGTTGATGAACGCCGGGTCACCGACCACCTTGGGCAGTTGGGCGATGTCCCAGACAATTTCGCGGTTTTGGTAGTCGGGCGCCAGTTCGCTGCGAATGGCCTCGACCAGGGCGTTGAGGTCGACCTCGGACAGGCGCAGGGCCGAGCGGCCCATTTGCGAGAAGTTGAGCAGGTTGTCGACCAGGCTTCCGGCAAAATGCGCGGCTTCCTCGATGTGCTGCAAAAAACGCCTGCCGCGCTCGCTGAGGCTCTGGCCCTCGATTTCGCCGAGCAGTTCGGAGTAGCCGGCAATATGGCGCAGGGGGGCGCGCAGGTCATGGGACACGCTGTAGGAAAACGCTTCGAGCTCCTTGTTCGAGCGGCGCAGCTCCCCAGCCAGCTGCGCCAGTTCCTCGGCCTTGCGCAGGACAATGCCGAGCACTGCCGTGCGCAACTCCTGCACGCCTTCGATGACCAGCGGGTGCCAGGGTTCACAGTAGCCGCGCAGTTTTTCCTGCCAGCTTTCGAAACTGTGCCGCGGGTCGAGGTTGCCCTGCGGCCCGACCTGTTTGTTCGGCTGCCCGGCCCAGTTCACCGTGCGCACCTGCTCGGGACGGAACCACAGCAGGTAGTGCGAGTGGATCTGCGAAATGGCCACTGCCAGCACACCGCCTGCATGGGCCGCGAGCTCGGGCAGTTCATCGATGTCGCGGCACAGGTTGTCGCTGTGGAACACGCTGTCTTCGCCACGCTGGGAGAGCCAGTGCACCAGGGCGTTTACCTGCGCGGCCGGAGGGGTCTTGCCGATCAGGTCGCAACGTTCGGCGGATATGACCGCGGCACCTTGGGCGCCGGCGAAGGCCAGCAGTACTTCGGGCAAGTCGCGCAGGCCGTCGCCGACACTGTCATGGTCGGCCATGGACGAGATCATGCGCACGATGTGCTGGCGCAGCTCCAGCAACTGGCGAGTGTTGGCGTGGGACTCGCGCGACTCGATCTGCAGCGACAGCACACTGGCCAGCAGTTCGCAGGCGGTACGGGTGCGCAGGTCCACCGGGCGTGGCTGTTCGTGGTGACAGGACACCAGCCCCCAGAGTTGCCCGTCGACCACGATCGACAGCGACATCGATGCCAGGGTACCCATGTTGCGCATGTACTGCAGGTGCACTGGCGACACGCTGCGCAGCGCGGCAAAGCTCAGGTCCAGCGGCTTGCCGGTGCGTGGGTTGGCAGCGGGCAGCAACGGCGAGGCCTGGTAGTTGGCGTCCTCGATCACGCGGATGCGGTTGATTCGGTACAGCTCGCGCGCCTGGCGCGGTATGTCCGAAGCGGGGAAACACAGGCCCAGGTAGCTCGGGTAGCCCGGGTCGGCCACCTCGGCCAGCACCTGGCCGTTGCCTTCGGCATCGAAGCGATAGGCCTTGACCCTGCCAAAGCCGGTGATGCGCTTGAGCTGCAGCACTGCTTGCTGCAGCAGTTCCTCGAGGCTGCCGGCCTGGTGCAGGCGGCCTACGAAGCTGCGCACCAGCGGGTAGTAGTCGCCTTGCCCGACAAGATCGGCCGGCAGGCGAGGGGGTTCGAATTCGGTGATCAGCACCTGGTCGTGACGATGGACCAGCAGGTGCAGGTTGCCACGATATGGAGCGTCCTGGCGCAGGTGTACATCGCTGATGTGGAACGGAAAGACCTCGTCCTGCGGCAGGCGGGCCAGGTGCAGGCGCAAGTCGAAGGCCCCGCTGACCAGTTCGGCGAACTCGCGACCTATCAGTTCACTGGCCGGTATGCCCAGCCAATGCTCGACATTTTCACTGGCCTGGAGTACCCGCATGTCGGTTTCGTCCAGCACCAGCAGAAAACCGTGGGGCTGGATGCTGCCAGGTAGCTGGATCGGCTCCTGGGCGCAGCGCTCGAGGGCTTGGGTGAGCGTGCTGTCTGCAATCATCTATGAAAACGCTCCTGTCGTGTCCGTCCATGCATGCCGCATGAGTCTAGGCAGGATGAAGGGAATACACCTTAACAGAATACCCGCCGGGATAACGGCCCTTGGCCATTTGAGGAGAATGCCGGCGATGCGTTCTGTGTCGTGTGGTTTTTTTTTCAGGTGGTAGCGCTTTTTGGCTAATACAAAAAAATGGCTCGATGCCAGTACCGTGATGTCGCGTCGCTGCTACGCTCAGCTCAGCAGACATCGACAAGGATAATAAGGTGACGGACCGCTACCTGGCCGCCCTGTTGGGCCTTATGTTGAGCAGCAGCGCAATGGCGGCGGACTTCCTGGTGGAAGTGCGGGTGCTGGTGCAGCGTGGCTGCATGCTGGTCAACCAGCCCCGCGATGCTGGGGCGCAGGCGCTGGGGCGCATCGATCTGGGCGCTGCTGCACGGCTGGATGGCCCTGGTGCGCCGCTCACCGGCGCGCTGCTGAGCCAGCGCCCGCCACGCCTGGAATGCAATCCCCACACCCCCTATCAGGTCCGCGTCGATGGTGGGCAGCATGGCGGCGTCGGCGAGTTGCGCTTTCTGGCCAGTGACGATGACACGGCCCGGCTCATCCCTTATCGCCTCTACCGCGACGCTGCCTGGCGCGAGCCGCTGGCGGTGAATGTGGCGCATTCGGCGCGGGTGCCGGACAGCGGCTCGGTCGAGCTGCCGTTGTACGCACGGATCGACAAGCTGGCCTGGGTACCGCCTGCCGGCCTGTACGCCGACCTGCTCAAAATCACGGTCACCTGGTAGGGATGCAACCATGTTCAAGGACGCGACGCCATGAACCGCACCTCGATCCTGCTGCTTTCCCTGGGCCCGCTGCTGGTGCCTGGCGGTGCCGCGCATGGCACCAGCACCGGTTTCATCCAGGCGCGGCTGGTGATCAGCACCGCTTGCCAGATCAGCAGCAACGAGACGCAACCGGCAACGGTGGGTAACCCGGGAGTGCTGGACTTCGGCGAGCGCGGTCCGAGCTGGCGCCAGCCGCTGCGCAGCCGGGTTGACGATGTGAGCGGCGAAGGCAGCCTGCAGATCAGTTGCACGCCCGAGGTGCGGGCGTTCAACGTGCGCATCAACGGCGGCCTGAATGGCAGTGACGGCATACGGCGGCTGAGCAACGGCCGCGAGCTGATCCCCTACCAACTGGCGATCGACCCAGGTGGTAACAGCCGCTACGGCATCGGCCAGGCGCGTGCCTTCACCATCAGCAGTACCCGGCAGATACCGATCCCCATCTACGGTGTGGTAGTGGCGCAACCGCGTGCGCTGCCAGCCGGCCTGTACCGTGACACCCTGAGGGTGACCCTGGACTGGTAACGACACAAGGAGACTTCGATGCGAACGAACCTTTCACGCTGCATCCTCGCCGGTCTGGGGCTGATGCTGACTTACCAGGCGCAGGCCGCCACCACCGGGACTATCGAGTCGACGCTGACCTTGACCGCAGCGTGTCAGGTCAACGGCAGCTCAGCCACATCGGGGACCGACTTCGGTACCTTGGACTTCGGCACTCACGATGCCTTGTTCAACACCGCCGACGGCCAGGTAATCGGCGGCGGCGGTGGGGCGATCAGCATTCTCTGTTCGGCTGGCACGGTACCAGTCATCCGCGTGGGTGCAGGTTCCCACGATGGCCAGTCGGCCGGGGGCAGCCGTGCGCTGGCGGATGGCGTCGGCAACTTCGTGCCGTACGACTTCTACACCGATGCCGGGCGTACGCAGGTGTTGGCCATCAACGGCACCATCACCTTGCCGCTCAGCAGTGGTGTGGCCCAGACCGTCAACCTGTATGGCCAGGCGCGCGGCAAGGTCGGCCTGCCGGCGGGGGAGTACACCGACACAGTGTCCGTCGAGCTGTCGTTCTGAACCATGCGCAGCTGGCTGGCGGGCAGCATGAGCGTCCTTGGCGTACTGCTGGCCGCGCCTCTGGATGCGGCGACCACCAGCAGCTTCCTGGTAACGGCGCAGATCGTCGCCGGGTGCCTGGTGGTGGGCGGCGTGACCAGCTACGGGACGCTCGACTACGGCTCGCAGTCGGCACTGGCCACCGGAACTCTCGGCACCTCGTTGGGCGGTACCACGGTGACCTTCCAGTGCACCCCGGGCGTGGCCTTGAGCATGAGCGTGGATGGCGGGCAGAACAGTGCCAGTGGCACACGCAACCTCAAACGCACGGGCGGCAGGCAGGTGCTGGCCTACCAGTTGTACCGGGACGCGGCATACAGTCAGAGCCTGGGGATCGGCCAGAGCGTGGCCGTGGGCTATACCGACCCGACGGCGATCAAGCTGCCGGTGTACGGGCGGGTTCAGCTGACCGGCACGATGCCGGCGGGGACTTACACCGATGTGGTGCAAGTGACGGTGACCTGGTGAATGCATCGGCACCAATGACCAGTATCCAAGGAGAGCTTCATGGGGGCAGGCGCGAAGTGGGCGCGAGGATTGATCGGAGTATCGTGGCTGGCGAGCCTGCCAGCCTGGGCGGCCACCTCGGTGCTGATCTGGCCGATCGACCCGGTATTGGAGGCTGACCAGAAGGCTGGCGCACTGTGGCTGGAAAACCGCGGAACCGCACCGGCCAACCTGCAGGTGCGGGTGTTCGCCTGGCGCCAAGGTGACTACCAGGAACAGTACCAGGCACAGCGCGAGATCATTGGCAGCCCGCCGGTGGCCAACGTCGCCCCCGGGCAGAAGCAATTGATCCGCCTGACCCGCACCGGCCCCTCGCCAGTCGGCCAGGAGCAGGCCTACCGCATCATCATCGACGAAATCCCGCCCGCCATCCCGGTTGACAAGGCCGAGCCCGGCACCACCGCGGCGATCCGCCTGCAGATGCGCTACTCGGTACCCCTGTTCGTCTACGGCGAAGGCCTGTGGGGCAAGGCAGGCCCTGAGGGCAAGGGCAATGCCGAGGGCGTCGGCAAGCCGCAACTCAGCTGGCGCGCAGTGACCGTGCAGGGCAAGCCGTACGTGGAACTGCGCAACACCGGCCCGGTGCATGCACGCCTGACTGATGTGGTGGTGCAGCAGGGCAGCCAGAGCAAACCACTGGCCGATGGCTTGCTGGGTTATGTGCTGCCAGGGGCCAGCATGCGCTGGCCGGCACCGTTGGCACCGAGTGCCGGCAGTGTGCTGAAGGGGAGGGTAAACGGCCAGAGCAGCGCGGACGCCATCCGCCAAAGCCAATGAGCCTGCGCCTGAATGCCGCGCAGAGGCCGTGGAGAACCCGGCAATGGTTGGACACCGTGTGTGAGGTGGCTGACCCACCGTTGGTGCCTGGGGCTCGCCCTGGTCGGCCCAGGCCTGGTGCTGGCCGACGACCTGCCGCCACCACCTACGGAGATGTCCGCTATCGCCGATGCTACGTTGTACCTCGAGTTGCTGGTGAACCAGGTGCCCAGGGCTGAGCTGGTACCGGTGCAGCAGCGCGCCGGGCAGTTGTACCTGGACAGCGAGGTGTTGCGGGCGGCCGGCGTCTCGCTGCCAGGCAACCCGCAGGGCGAGGTGGCGCTTGAGGCCATCGTGGGGATGCATGCCGACTACGACAGCCAGAACCAGCGCCTGCTGCTGCAAGTGCCGCCGGCCTGGCTGCCCGACCAGCAACTGGGCGAACGCAACCTGTACCCGGCCAGCGATGCGCGCAGCAGTTTCGGCGCCTTGTTCAACTACGACCTGTACCTGAACGACACCGATGACGGCGGCAGCTACCTGGCGGCCTGGAACGAACTGCGTCTGTTCGACAGCTGGGGTACGTTCTCCAGCAGCGGGCAGTGGCGCCAGTCGTTCAATGGTGCGCCGACCGACGACACGCGCCAAGGCTTCTTGCGCTACGACACTACCTGGCGCTTCACCGATGAGCAGCGCCTGCTGACCTACGAAGCTGGTGACCTGGTAACCGGGGCCTTGCCCTGGACCAGCTCGGTGCGTGTCGGTGGCCTGCAGTTGTCGCGCGATTTCGCTGTACGCCCCGACCTGGTCACCTATCCGCTGCCGGCGTTCTCCGGTGAAGCGGCGGTACCGACCTCGCTGGACCTGTTCATCAATGGCTACAAGTCCAGCACCAGCGAATTGCAGCCGGGTCCCTACACCTTGACCAACGTGCCGTTCATCAACGGCGCCGGGGAGGCGGTGGTGGTCACCACCGATGCCCTTGGCCGGCAGGTGTCGACCACCTTGCCGTTCTACGTCACCAGCAGCCTGCTGCAGCAGGGCCTGGCGGATTATTCGGTAGCGGCCGGCAGCCTGCGGCGTGACTACGGGGTGCGCGATTTTGCCTACGGCCCCGGGGTTGCTTCGGCCAGCCTGCGCTACGGGGTCAGCGACGTCTTCACCCTGGAGACCCATGCCGAAAGCGCCGAATCGCTGATGCTGGGAGGCCTGGGTGGCAACATGCGGCTGGGCAACTTCGGCGTGCTAAATGCGGCGCTGGCGCAGAGCCGGTTCGACGGCGACAAGGGCCACCAGGTCGCCCTCGGCTACCAGTACAACAGCCAGCGCATCGGCTTCAGCTACCAGCGCCTGCAACGCCATGGCGACTATGCCGACCTGACCCGGGTCGACAGCCGGGACATACAGCTGAGCCAGCGCAGCGAGCAGGTCACGCTGAGCCTGAACCTGAACGAATACGGCAACATCGGCGCCGGCTATTTCGATGTGCGCGCCGGCGACGGCACACGTACCCGGCTGATCAACCTGAGCTACAGCAGGCCGCTGTGGGGCAACAGCAGCGTTTATCTGTCGGCCAACCGTGAAGTGGGGGACAGCCAGTGGGCAGTGCAGGCGCAACTGGTGATCCCGTTCGACCTGCACGGCACCCTGGCCCTGGGCATGGAGCGCAGCCAGCAAGGCGAAACCCTGCAGCGGGTCAACTACAGCCGCGCGACGCCTGTGGGGGGTGGTGTCGGTTACAACCTGGGCTACGCCGCCGGTAGCGAGCGCGATGCCTACCGCCAGGCCGATGTCACCTGGCGCCTGCAGTCGGTGCAGTTGCAGGCCGGTTTGTATGGCAGCAGTGGAGAGATGACCCGCTGGGCCGACGCCAGTGGCTCGCTGGTTTGGATGGATGCCGGGCTGTTCGCTGCCAACCGTATCGACGATGCCTTCGTGTTAGTCAGCACCAGTGGTTACGCCGACGTGCCGGTGCGCTATGAAAACCAGGAGGTCGGCCGTACCGATACCGATGGTCACCTGCTGGTGCCGTACAGCAGCGGTTACTACCGCGGCAAGTACGAGATCGACCCCATGGGCTTGCCGCCGGACATCCTCGCGCCGGAAGTGGAACAGCGGGTGGCGGTGCGCCGAGGCAGCGGCTACTTGCTGGAGTTCCCGCTCAGGCGCGTGCTGGCGGCCAGCCTCGAACTGGTGGACGCCGAACAGCAGGTACTCAAGCTGGGCAGCCGTGTCACCCATGCAGAAAGTGGCAGCCAGGCGGTGGTCGGTTGGGATGGCCTGGTTTATCTGGAGAACCTGACGCCGCATAACCGACTGCTGGTTGAGTTGCAGGGGGGCGGGCATTGCCAGGTGGCGTTCGATCTGCCTGAGTCGCAAGGTTCGATCCCGTTGATTGGCCCGTTGGTGTGCAAGTGAAGGCCTGCTGGCGTGGTTTGTGGGCATGCGCCTTGTTGTTGTGGGCGGGCTCGGCCTGGGCCAAGTGCACGTCAGTGTTGACTGCGCCGGCGGCGTTTGGTTCGCTCAACTCGACTCAGGTACGTGGCACGGTCCAGACAGCTTCCAGCACCAACTCGGGCCTGCAATGCAACGGTTCGGTGATCAGCGTGCTCAGTAGCACCGACTCCTTCAAGATCAAGATCACCTCCACCACCAGCGGCCTGGTAGGGCCTACCGGGGATGTGATCCCCTACACCCTCTATGCCGACGCCACAACCAACTATCCGATCACCCGTGGCACCCCCTTCGAATTCAGGACCACCGGCATCCTCGACTTGCTCGGGTTGCTTAACGGTACACCGAAGAATGTGCCTATCTACATGCGCACGCAGGTGGGCAGCAACGTATCGGCGGGGCTATATCAGGAAATCCTCGATGTCGAGTGGACCTGGGACTATTGCGACGGGATTGGTGTTGGCGGGCTTTGCATAGGGCGAGACCAGGGCTCCGGTACCAGGACCCTGCTGGTAAGCATGACGGTGACCAACGACTGCCAGATCACCACGCCCAGCATCAACTTTGCCAGCGCGCCGGTGGTGGCGGGGTTCGGCACGGTGAGCCAGAGCCTGAGCGTGTCGTGCACCAAGGGCAGCAACTACACGGTGGGCCTGGATGACGGGCAGAACGTGGCCAATGGTCGACGGCGGATGAAGTCGGCGGCCAACAACTACCTGGCCTATGACATTTTCAAGGGCACCGGGGCGGTGCGCTGGGGTTCGACAGGGGCTGCGCGGCGGGCCAGTGCCGATGCCGATGTGAACCCCGGCACGGGGACCGGCACCGGTAGCCAGGTGTTCAACTACAACGCCAAGGTCTACACCGACCAGGCTACACCACCGGCTGCGACCTATACCGACAGCGTGATTCTGGATGTGCAGTTCTGAGCGCAGGGACCTTGTGGGAGCGGCGGTTAGCGTAACCTGTGGGAGCGGCTTTAGCCGCGAAGAATCCAACGCGGTGCATGGCACCGGCTACGCCGGTGTTCGCGGCTAAAGCCGCTCCCACAGGGTCCCTGCTAATTCCATGAGTCATGTGCAGTCCTGTGAGAGCCGACTTGCCGGCGATGGGCCGTTTCAGTCAGCGCAAATCGCCAACCATCTTCGCCAAGGTCTCAAGCACCGCCCCGGCCAACGCCTTCGAGCGCGCCCCCGACCACCCGGTGACGGCATCCGGCGCGTCGTCATGGTCCTTGAACGGCATTTCCAGGGTCAGTGACAGGCAGTCATGCGCCATCCCCACCGCATTGCAGGCCAGCGTCGTGTTGGCTTGCCCCGGTTCGTCGCGGGTATAGCCATGCACGGTCTGGAAGTCGCGGGTCAGGCTGCACAGGGTGCTGCGGAACTGCTCCTCCAGTTTGGCCAGACGCGGTGTGTAGCCCGGGTTGCCCTCGCAGGCCGCGGTGAACACATGGGGAATTTCTTCGTCGCCATGCACGTCGATGAACGCATCCACGCCGTGTTGCTTCATCTGTGCCTGGGCGAAGAAGACCTCGGGGCTGAGCTCGACGCTGGCGTCCTGCCAGGCACGGTTGAGGTCCTTGCCCTTGAAGTTGGTGCGCAGGTGGCCGAGGAAGGCACCGTCGGGGTTCATGTTGGGGATCAGGTACAGGTCGGCCTTGGCCAGCAACTGCCGGATCACCTCGTCGTTGGCCTGCAAGCGGTCGATCACGCCCTCCATGAACCATTCGGCCATGTGTTCGCCCGGGTGTTGCTGGGCAATCAGCCACAGCTTGCGCTTGCCTGCGGCACCATCACCGGCACGCAGCAGGGGAATGTCGCGGCCCTGTACGCTGCGGCCACTGGCGAGCAATTCCACCCCCGGCAGTTGCCGTGCACGTTCGATCAGCTGGTTGTGACGAGCGCGCGGGTAGGGCTCGAAGTAGGCGAACCAGATGTGCGGCTGTTCGGCCTTTATCTCGAACGACAGCGCCGTGCCGTCGAACTGGCTGGGGACGCGGAACCAGGTTTGCTGGTCGTAGGAGGCCACGGCGTTGTAGCCGCTCCAGGCGTTCTTGTAGGAGGAACCGGAGGCATTGTCGAGGCTGAAGCGATGGACCTGGCCTGGCGTCAGCCCGCTGACCTTGAAGTGGAACCACTGGTAGTGGCCGCTGTGGGTGTCCGGGCGGATGGCCAGGTGCACCCGGGCCGGGTTGCTGGCATCCAGCACCTGGATGTTGCCGGAGTCGAAATCGCAGTCGATCTGCAGGGGGGACAGCGTCACGGTCATGTGCCGGGCTCCTTCTGGGGGCTTTGTTGTGAGGGTACTGTACACGGCTTGACAGGGTTGCTGTGCGAGATCAGGCGACGCGGGGGCGATCTCATATGTTTCCTACAGGCTATTTGAAGAACTGACTCGGCGTGATACCGAACTGGCGCTTGAACATGCTGGCGAAGGCACTGGGGCTGTCATACCCCAGCGTCCCCGCCACATCGATGATCCGCTCGCCCAGGGCGATCAGCTCCAGTGCCTGCATCAGCCGCGCCTGCTGGCGCCACTGGCCGAAGGTCATGCCGGTTTCCTTGCGGAACAGGCGCTGGATGGTCTTTTCGTCCACCCCCAGCTGCTGGCCCCAGTCGGCCACGGTGGCGTTATCGTCAGGCCGCTCGTGCAGCGCGGAGCAGATCGCCTGCAGGCGCTTGTCGCCGGGCTGCGACAGCTTCAGCGGCAAGGTCGGCAGCACGCAGATCTCGTCGAGGATCAGGCGCATCACCCGGGCTTCACGCGAGTCTTCGGCAAACGGCGCGGTAAAGCCTACGGAGGCCTTGATCAGTTCGCTGAGCAACGGCGAGATGCTGATCGCCTTGCTCTGCAGGGGCAACTGCACTGCCGCGTCGGCGCGCACGAACACACTGCGCATCTTCACCTCGCCCACGCAGCGTATCGCGTGCACCTGGCCGCAGGGCATCCATACGCCGCGGCTGGGAGGCACGGTCCAGCGTTCGTTACCGGACTCGACGATCATCAGGCCTTTGGTGGCATAGATCAGTTGATGCTTGGCATGGCTGTGGGGCTCGATGAACCAGTCGGTCGGGTAGTCCGTCGCACGGCTGCCCACCTCCCAGCTCCACTCATCCACCTCCACCAGCAATTCGTGCTGCGGCTTCAGCATTTCGACCTCTTGTACGGGCAGCCTGGCACGCCCACTTTAACAGCAGCGGCTGGGGCGGGCTTGCGAGCGGGTTGCCGGCAGCAGCGCGGTGGCCAGCCCCAGCAGCGGCAGGAACGAGATGATCTGGTACACCCACGCGATGCCATGCCGGTCGGCCAGTTCGCCAAGCCCGGCGGCGCCGATGCCGCTGATACCGAACATCAACCCGAACATCACCCCCGACACCATGCCGACCCGGCCCGGCACGGCCTCCTGGGCATACACCACCAGGGCGGCGAAGGCCGAGGACATCACCAGGCCGATGGCCACCGCCAGTACCGCCGTCCAGGCCAGGTTGGCGTAGGGCAGGGCGAGGGCGAAGGGCGCCACGCCGAGGAACGAGACCCAGATCACCGCCTTGCGCCCGATACGGTCACCCACCGGGCCACCAGCGAAGGTGCCCAGGGCCACGGCCGCGAGGAACACGAACAGGTACAGCTGGCTGTGCTGCACGCTCAGGCCGAAATGCTCGATCAGGTAGAAGGTGAAATAGTTGGTGAACGAGGCGATGTAGACGAACTTGGCGAACATCAGCACGGCGATGACCGCCACGGCGCGCCACATGGCGCCACGCGACAGGCCGGGGGCCTGCTGGCCGGCGAAGGTCTTGAGCCGGGTCTGGCCGTGACGCACGGTCCAGCCGGTCACCCGCAGCAGCACGAATACCGCCAGCGCGGCCGCCAGCATGAACCAGGCGATGGCCGGCTGGCCGTGCGGAATGACGATGGCAGCGGTCAACAGCGGGCCGAGGGCCGAGCCGGTGTTGCCACCGACCTGGAAGGTCGATTGCGCGGTGCCAAAGCGCCCGCCGGAGGCCATCCTGGCCACCCGCGAGGCTTCGGGGTGGAAGGTCGCCGAGCCCACGCCGACCACCGCGGCGGCCACCAGCAGCATTTCATAGCTGCTGGCGAAGGCGAGCAGGGCGATGCCCACCAGCGTCACCAGCATGCCGGCCGGCAGCAGGTAGGGCTGCGGGCGCTTGTCGGTGTACAGGCCGACCCAGGGTTGCAGCAAGGACGCGGTCACCTGGTAGATGAGGGCGATCCAGCCGATCTGGGCAAAGCTGAGTGCGAAATCGCTCTTGAGCATCGGGTAGATGGACGGCAGCACGGCCTGGATCAGGTCGTTGAGCAGGTGGGCGAATGCCGCAGCGCCGACGATGCGGACCAGAAAGCCCTGGGGTTGGTCGGCAGGTGTGGTGGCGGCCATGGAGGCGGTGGAGGTCGTCATGGGCGATCTTCTTCTGGCGAAAGGGAACAAGGCATTTGCCGAAGAAGGGTAGCCAGTGCCCGGTTTGCCTGTCTCACGTCGAACAGGCAGCCACTGTCGCGTTTCGGACATATCCGTTGAGGCTGGGGCTTTATAGGGGCTGCTTTGCAGCCCTTCGCGGGGGGGCACAGCTCCCCCCCGAAAACAGACCCCCTCTGGGTCGGCGGCGTCGCAAACGCCCGCTCCCACCGGAACCACGTATTCTGTGGGAGCGGGCGTGCCCGCGAAGGGCCGCAAAGCGGCCCCAATTTCACTGTCCCTGCCGCGCCACCCAGCGCAGCAATGCTGCAATCGGTACGCTGCGGTGAGCCTCGTGTCGGTAGGGCTTGCCCTCGGCGGTAAAGCGTTCGCGATAGCGGCTCAGCACCAGGCTCCGGCCATCGGCCGAAACCCGGGCCTCCAGTTCATGCAGCAACAGCGGTTGCCGGGCAGCGCCTTCCAGGCGCCTGAACAGCAGCATGGCACCTTGGGCATCATTCTTCATGGGCACCCCCTGCGCAATCCACTGGCCAGGTGCCCGGCTCGCCGGCCTTGCCTTCTGCCACCCGGTTGCTGCGCCGCTGCGCGGTGTAGTCACGCATCGCAACGTAGTAGTCAGGCCAGGTGCGCAGCAGGTCGGTCAGTGGCAGTGCTTCGGCCCGTGCATCGACGATGCCGCCGGCCGTGGCTACGTTGCCCATGGTTTCGACGGTATCGCTGTTGCCGCCAAACGGGTCCAGTGCCAGGCCCAGCAGCGTGCCGGTGGCATCGCGCAGGTTGTGGGTGCCCAGCAGCGGCAGCTCGACGATGGGGCCAGAGGCGATGTTCCACACCCCGAAAGTCTGGCCAAAGTCCGAGCGATGCTGGCTCAGCCCCATCTTGCCAGACACGTCGACCAGCCCTGCCACACCCAGAGTGGTGTTGAAGATGAAGCGGGAGAGGCTGGTCATCGCCCGTTCGCCATTGCCCTGCAGCAGGTCGTTGACGAACACCTTCGGCTCACCGAAGTTGCTGGCAAAGTTGTGCATGCCCTGCCGGGCAAAACCGGGCAGCGCGGTGTAGCCCCGTGCGACGGGGGCCAGCAGATAGTCGTCGACCGTGCGGTTGAAAGCGAATACGGCGCGGTTGGCGGGCTCCGCCGGGTCACTGACCTGATAGGCGACATTGCCGCAGGCCGCCGTGGCCGGTGCACGTTGGCTGCAGCCTCCCGCCGCAAGCAGCGACAAGGCCAGCGCGGCTGAGCGCGCTGAGCGGGAGGCGGATGATGAACGGGACATAGATACATTCCTGGCAAGAACTGGCGGCGATGCTGCGCAGTTTTCTTTGCCCGGGGATGTCCGGATTGTCTCGGCGTCGACACTTTGTTTCCGGGTTGAAATATATGACGGCTGCGTGAGGATGGCCTTAAAGTACGGCTTGGTAACCTTGTTTTGCGGTGCTTTTTTGTGAGCCATTTGCTGATAGTCGACGATGATGTCGAGGTGCTCGACCTGCTGCAGAAGTTTCTCTGCCAGCATGGCTACGAGGTTGATGTGGCCAGGGATGGCAAGGCGCTGTGGCAGGCCGTTGAGCGGCGGGTGCCGGACCTGGTCATTCTGGATGTGATGCTGCCTGGCGACAGTGGCCTGGTGTTGTGCCAGCGCTTGCTGGCCGAGCACAAGGTGGCAGTGATCATGCTCACCGCCATGGGTGAGTTGAGTGACCGGGTGGTTGGCCTGGAGCTGGGGGCAGACGACTACCTGACCAAACCGTTCGCCGCCCGTGAACTGCTGGCCCGGGTGAGGGCAGTGCTGCGCCGTGCCGGCGAAGCGGCCGGGAGCGCGGCGGGCCATGCCTGCGCGACCCTGGAGTTTGCCGGCTGGCGGCTGGATGTGGTGCGGCGTGAGCTGCGTTCGCCGGACAACGTCATGATCCCCTTGTCCAACGGTGAGTTCGAGCTGCTGCTGGTGTTCGCCGAACATCCGCGGCGGGTGCTCAGCCGCCAGCAGTTGCTGGACATGGCCCGTGGCGATGCCTACGACGCCTATGATCGCAGCATCGACGTCCAGGTCAGCCGGCTGCGCCGCAAGCTTGAAACCGACAACGGCAACGAGCCCTTGATCCGTACCCTGCGCAACGCCGGTTACCTGTTCACGCCCACGGTCGCGAAGCGATGAAGCTGCTCGCCAGGGTTCGCCAGGCCCTGCCACGGCCCAGGATCACCATTGCCCGCTGGATCGCGCTGACCACCCTGACAGCGATGCTGTTCCTGTTGCTGCTCAAGGGGTTGTTCAGCCTGTTGCTGAGTGTCTGGGCGCAGCCACCGCTGCTGGAGAGCGGGGTGATCGAGAAGGTTGCAGCGGTCACTCGCATCCTCGACGTCGCGCCCATGGCGCAGCGCGCCAACATCGCCAGTGCGGCGGGCGACGGCTCATACTCCGTGCGCTGGCTGCGCCGCCATGACGAAGCGGGCGTACCCGTGCTGGTCGATGCCGAGTTCAGCGAGGGCACGCCTATCCTGCGCGCATTGCTCAAGCGCCCGGATGCCAGGGTCGAGGCCTTCGCACCGTCCGACATGCCGGAGTACGCACCTGAACGTGGTTATGCGCTGATGATCGAGCTGACCGACAAGTCCTGGGTGCTGTTCCGTGCCACCAGCCGTAGCTGGGGCCTGGACGAACTGCCGCGCAACCTGATCATCCTCGGGCTGATGCTGGTTTCCAGCCTTGTCGTCGCGCTGCTGGCCACCCGCTACCTGGCCAAGCCGCTGGAACGCTTTGCCGAAGGTGCGCGGCGTTTTGGCAAGGACTTCAACGCCCCGCCCATTCCGGTGGTTGGCCCGCACGACCTGCGTCAGACCATTCTTGCGTTCAATGCCACCCAGGCGCAGCTCAAGCATTTTCTCAACGACCGCACCCAGATGCTCGCGGCCATCTCCCATGACCTGCGTGCACCGCTGACGCGCATGCGCTTGCGCGCCGAGTTCATCGACGATGCCCAGCTACAGGCCAAGTTGTTCAAGGACGTCGACGAGATGCAGGCGATGGTCGATGCGGCGTTGGGGTTCTTCCGTGATGACGCGCGGCTGGAACAGACGACCGTATTCGACCTCGGCGAATTGCTGCTGACCGTGGTGGACGACTTCAAGGATGCGGGGGTCGAGGTCGGCCTCAGCGGGCCGCGTCGCTGTGTGTATACGGGGCGGCCGGTGGGTATCAAGCGGGTGCTGGTCAACTTGATCGACAATGCAGCGAAATACGGCTGCGAGCCCACGGTGGTGTTGGCGGTAAACGCCAGGCAGATCGAGATTACCGTGCAGGATCGCGGGCCGGGCATCGCGCCGGAGCTGCACGAGCAGGTATTCGCGCCGTTCTACCGTATCGAAGGTTCACGCAACCGCAATACCGGTGGCGTGGGGCTGGGCCTGCCCGCAGCACGTGCCATCGTGCTGGAGCAGGGGGGCAGCATGTCCCTGGGCAACCGCCCGGGTGGCGGGCTGGAAGTCAGGATCATGCTGCCGCAGGGCTGATCAGAGCCCCAGTTCGCTGAGCCCGGGGTGATCATCCGGGCGCCGGCCCAGCGGCCAGTGGAACTTGCGCTCGGCTTCACTGATAGGGTGCTCGTTGATGCTCGAATGGCGGTTCTGCATCAACCCGTCCTCGGCAAACTCCCAGTTCTCATTGCCATAGGCGCGGTACCACTGGCCACTGTCGTCGTGGTACTCGTAGGCATAGCGCACGGCAATGCGGTTGCCGGTGAAGGCCCAAAGCTCCTTGATCAGGCGGTACTCCAGTTCATGGTTCCATTTACGCGTCAGGAACGCCTCGACCTCGGCACGACCGCGCGGGAACTCGGCGCGGTTACGCCAGACGGTGTCGATGGTATAGGCAAGCGCGACCTTGGCCGGGTCGCGGCTGTTCCAGCCATCCTCGGCCAGGCGGACCTTTTCGATGGCGCTTTCGCGGGTGAAGGGCGGCAGGGGTGGGCGGGACATCGCGATACTCCTCAGTTCGATTGGCTGGTAGGAGAGTAGTAGCCGCTGGCCGAATAGAGAATGGGTGTGCCTGGCACATCATAATTGCAGTGCGTGGAACAATGAAGACCGCCGGAGATGGGGCAAGGGGGCTCTATCAGGCTGCGTCGGCTGGTACTCCACCGGCCGGTCACCACTGGCCACGCCCAGCAGCAGGCGGTTGCCACTGAGGCGCTGCACGCTGTTGGCCGATTTCAGGGTCAGCAGCGGTTCGCGAATCGGCAGCACCACGGCGGCCGTGCCAAGCAGGATGTCGCGGGTTACCCCGGCCAGGTAGCCGAGGTAGGCAAACACCTCGAACACCTGGGCGGCATCGCCGAACGACGGGTCGTACAGCGGCACATCGCGGACCCACAGGGCGCGGTAGCCCAGGCGATCAGCCAGTTGTGCCAGTTCTGCGTGGCGGGCCAGGTCAGGCTCGCCGAACTGGCGGCCATCGCGGCGCCGCGCCTGGCCGCCGGCGGGCGTCCAGTCGTGGTCCAGCGGCGCTTCCAGGCCGATGCTGAAGCCGCCAGCGGTCAGGCGTTCGAGGGGCGTGGTCATGGCATCAATCCCAGATTGGCGCCAGGCCGTCAGGGCTGACTTCACGGCCGTTGCGCTCGAGCTTGGCGATGCGTGCCATGTCGTCAGCGTCCAGCTTCAGGTCACGTGCGAGCAGGTTGCTGGCCAGGTTTTCCCGCTTGGTCGACGACGGGATCACCGCGTAGCCCAGCTGCAGGGCCCAGGCCAGGGCAATCTGGGCCACGGTGGCCTTGTGCTTGGCAGCGATGTCGGCCAGTACCGGGTCTTTCAGCACCTTGCCGTAGGCCAGGGTCATGTACGAGGTGACGGTGATGCCTTGCTCCT
The DNA here is from genome assembly GCF_046557535.1 of Pseudomonas sp. S1(2024). Taxonomy (NCBI): domain Bacteria; kingdom Pseudomonadati; phylum Pseudomonadota; class Gammaproteobacteria; order Pseudomonadales; family Pseudomonadaceae; genus Pseudomonas; species Pseudomonas sp. S1(2024). The sequence goes on along the minus strand of NZ_JBKGFP010000047.1, from coordinate 65,377 downwards.
TGAGGAACGCGGTCAGCTTGCCGTTCTGCAGGTAGGGGCTGAGTTCGATCTGGTTGGTGGCGATCTCGCCTTCGCCGACCACTTCGATGGCCTGGCGGGTCAGTTCGATGTTGAAGTTGGACACACCGATCTGGCGGGTCAGGCCCAGCTTCTTGGCTTCGGCCAGGGCGGCCATGTACTCGGGCAGCGCAACGCCGTTGCCTGGGGCCGGCCAGTGGATCAGCAGCAGGTCGACGTAGTCGGTGCCCAGTTTTTGCAGGCTGTCGCGCAGGCTGGGGACCAGCTTGTCGGCGGCGTAGTTTTCGACCCAGATCTTGGTGGTGATGAACAGCTCGCCGCGCTTGACGCCGCTTTCGGCGATGGCCTGGCCGACGTCGGCTTCGTTCTTGTAGATCTGCGCGGTGTCGATGACGCGGTAGCCAAGTTCCAGGGCCGACTTGACCGAATCGATGACGGCTTGGCCGGTTAGGCGAAAGGTGCCGAGGCCGAAGGATGGAACGCTCATGGATCTGCTCCTGGTGAGTGAGGGGGGGAGCCGAATCGAGCTTGGTCGCTCGGGTTCGATCGCTCTTCGTGTGGGGAGCAGTGTGCGGCTTTGAGGGGGATTGATTAAGGTGGGGCGGGGCCAAGGTCATTTGATTCACAGTCAAGAATCAGCGGCAAAGTCGTGACTGTGTTGCTGGAATAGCAGATTCTTCCTGTACCGGCCTCTTCGCGGGCTTGCCCGCTCCCACAGGTACACCACAGGCTTCAAGGAATGTGGCATTCCTGTGGGAGCGGGCAAGCCCGCGAAGAGGCCGGTACAGGAAAATGAAACGGCCCGCCATAGAGGCGGGCCGTCTGGCATTGCAAGGTGACGATCAGCGCCGGCGGAACAGCGGCAGCGGCTCGTCGGTGGCGGCCTGGTAGGTCACCGAGAAGTCCTTCAGGCTTTGCAGCGCGTCTTCCGGGTCCTTGTCGGCACGGATGGCGAACGCGTCAAAGCCGCAACGGGCCATGAAGAACAGCTGGTCGCGCAGCACGTCGCCAATGGCGCGCAGCTCGCCCTTGAACTTGTAGCGGTCACGCAGCAGGCGCGCATTGGAGTAGTTGCGCCCGTCGGTGAACGCCGGGAAGTTCAGTGCGATGACCTGGAAGTGCTGCACGTCTTCGCCGATTTCTTCGGCTTCTTCGTCACTGTCCAGCCATATGCCCAGCCCGCCGTCACGGGCTTTGAGCGCATGGGCATGGTCGCGCCACATCTGCAGCGGGACGATGTAGTCGTCGCAGTTGGTCAGCTCGTCGAAGGATGTTTCCTTGGGCAGCAGATGCCAGGTTTCGTCGACGATCTGGTTGTTCTTAATGATTCGCTGCATAGACGCGTTCCTTGAAGGGGTCGATGCCGATACGCTGGTAGGTGTCGATGAAACGCTCTTCCTCGGTACGTTGCTCGACGTACACGGCGATCAGCTTCTCGATCACATCGGCCATGTCATCCTGGGCGAAGGACGGGCCGAGGATCTTGCCAAGGCTCGCGCCACGCGCGGCATTGCCGCCCAGCGACACCTGGTAGAACTCCTCACCCTTCTTGTCCACGCCGAGGATGCCGATGTGGCCCACGTGGTGGTGGCCGCAGGCGTTCATGCAGCCGGAGATGTTCAGGTCGATCTCGCCGATGTCGAACAGGTAGTCCAGGTCGTCGAAGCGGCGCTGGATGGATTCGGCAATCGGGATCGACTTGGCGTTGGCCAGCGAGCAGTAGTCACCGCCCGGGCAGCAGATGATGTCGGTCAGCAGGCCGATGTTCGGCGTGGCGAAGCCGTTTTCACGCAGCTCCAGCCACAGGGCATGCAGCTGACGCTGCTCGACGTCGGCAAGAATGATGTTCTGCTCGTGCGAGGTGCGCAGGAAACCGAAGCTGTAGCGCTCGGCCAGGTCGGCCACGGCGTCCAGCTGCTTGTCGGTCACATCGCCCGGGGCAACGCCGGTGGGCTTCAGCGACAGGGTCACGGCCACGTAGCCAGGGCGCTTGTGGGCGCGGGTGTTGCGCGAGCGCCAGCGGGCGAAGCCTGGGTACTCGGCGTCCTGCGCGGCGTAGTCGACGTTGTCCAGGGCCAGGTAGGCCGGGTCGACGAAGTGGCGCGATACACGCTGCACTTCGGCTTCGGTCAGGGTGGTGCTGCCGCCGCGCAGGTGGACCATTTCGGCCTCGACCTTCTCGGCGAACACTTCCGGGGTAAGGGCCTTGACCAGGATCTTGATCCGCGCCTTGTACTTGTTGTCACGGCGACCGTAACGGTTGTACACGCGCAGGATGGCGTCAAGGTAGCTGATCAGGTCCTGCCACGGCAGGAACTCGTTGATGAACGAGCCCACCACCGGGGTACGGCCCAGGCCGCCACCGACCAGTACCCGGAAGCCCAGCTCGCCAGCGGCATTGCGCACCGGCTCCAGGCCGATGTCGTGCACTTCGATGGCGGCGCGGTCTTCCTGCGAGCCGTTGATGGCAATCTTGAACTTGCGCGGCAGGTAGGCGAATTCCGGGTGGAAGGTGGTCCACTGACGGACGATTTCGCACCACGGGCGCGGATCGACGATTTCGTCTGCGGCCACACCGGCGAACTGGTCGGTGGTGGTGTTGCGCAGGCAGTTGCCGCTGGTCTGGATCGCGTGCATCTGCACGGTGGCCAGTTCGGCGAGGATGTCCGGGATGTCCTCCAGGGCCGGCCAGTTGAACTGCACGTTCTGGCGGGTGGAGATGTGGGCGTAGCCCTTGTCGTAGTCGCGGGCGATCCTGGCCAGGGTGCGGACCTGGGTGGCGTTCAGCTGGCCGTACGGCACGGCGACGCGCAGCATCGGTGCGAAACGTTGGATGTAAAGGCCGTTCTGCAGGCGCAGAGGGCGGAATTCTTCTTCGCTCAGCTCACCGGCCAGATAGCGGCGGGTCTGATCACGGAACTGCTTGACGCGGTCCTCGATGATCCGCTGATCGTACTCGTCGTATACGTACATAAAAGTCCTGTCTCAGGCATGCAGCTATTCGCGCGCACGGCCGCGCACTCCGCTTCGGAGCCGGGGAACGATAGCAGGTTGCGTTTATGCGCTAAAGTGATGTTTTTGCATATGAAAAGAACCAAATGGACTATGTGAGACTGACTGCCATTTGTGCGTTGGGCGTGGCCTGGCGTTTATAATCCGATGTTTGCTTCGCAGGGATGTCAGCCCATGCTCAAGGCATTGTGCCAAAGCTTGTGTCTTGCCTTGCCGCTGGCGGCGAGCGCGCAGCCGGCTTCGGTGGTTTTCCTCAATCCGGGGCTGTCTACCGAGACGTTCTGGACCAGTTATACGCGCTTCATGCAGGCCGCCGCAGACGAGCTGGGCATGACCCTGCGCGTGGAGTACGGCGAACGCCGCGCCGACCTGGCGCTGACCCAGGCCAGGGCGATCCTGGGCGGGCCGCAGCGCCCGGATTACCTGGTACTGGTCAACGAGCAGTACGTGGCCCCGGAGATCATCCGCCTGTCGCGCGGCAGCGGGGTCAAGCTGTTCCTGGTCAACAACGGCCTGACTGCCAGCCAGGCCCGCAGCATCGAGGCCCAGCCCGACAAGTATGCCGAGCTGCTGGGCACCTTGACGGCCAACGACGAGCAGGCGGGCTTCCAGATGTTGCACCAGATGGTCGCGCAATTGCCCCGTGACAGCGGGCCGGTGGACCTGCTGGCGTTTGCCGGGGTCAAGACCACCCCGGCCTCGCAACTGCGCGAGGAAGGCATGCGCCGGGCCCTGGCCGACTTCCCCCAGGTACGCCTGCGCCAGGTGGTATATGGCGGCTGGAGCCGCCAGCGCGCTTACGAGCAGGCGCAGCAACTGCTGGAGCGCTACCCGGCCACCCGCCTGGTGTGGTCGGCCAACGACGAAATGGCCTTTGGTGCCATGCAGGCGTTCGAGGAGGCAGGGCGCAAGCCGGGGCGCGATGTGCTGTTCAGCGCCATCAACAGCTCGCCCGAGGCCCTGCATGCACGTATCGACGGGCGTCTTAGCGTGCTGATGGGCGGGCATTTTACCCTCGGCGGCTGGGCCATGGTGATGCTGCACGATGATGCCCAGGGAATGGCGGTGAACCGCGACGGCCTGCGCGAGCATCGCATCCCGGTGTTGCAGTCGATTGACCAGGCCAAGGCAACCCGTTGGCTGAAACTACTGGAACGGCCCGACTACGGTATCGATTTCCAGCATTACAGTGCCGAAGGGCGGCCGCCCGACTACCAGTACCCATTTCTGACATCACCGATCAATTATTGAAAGACCCTGCTTGAGGGAAGGGCATTGCTCGTCTTAACTGCTGGTGGTGAAGTGCATTCCCATAACCACTACAAGAGGCAATGCAATGGGAAACTCAACCAAGGTCCGCAAAGCTGACAGCAGCGTCGATGCCTGGGCGATCCTCTGCCTGATCGTTCTGGTGGTGGTCACTGCCGTGTATTGGGTCAGCCACCAGTAGACTTGTATTCAAGACCGTGATGCAGCCAGAGCGCCTGCGGGAGGGAGTCCCGCAGGCGTTTTTGCTAGCGCGCAAGGTGCAGGGCCAATTGCACCAGGCCGATCAGTACGGCAATGAACACCAGGGTGAACAGTGTCCCCAGCGCAATGAAATGGCTGGCCTTGCCGTGGGTGAAGTCGCGGGCGCGGTTCTTGCCGCTTTGCACGCCGAAGGCGGCAGCGAGGATGCTGTGCAGCATCTGCCAGAAGGTAGGGGGCTTGCCCTGGCTGGAATCGTCCATGGTGGCTCCTGAGGAAATCAGAGGCAATCAGGGACAGTGTAGGCAATGAGGCTGAGGTTGGCTTTGCCGGCCTCTTCGCGGGCTTGCCCGCTCCCACAGATACTGCGCAGCCCTGAAGAGCAGTGCGGTCCCTGTGGGAGCGGGCAAGCCCGCGAAGACGCCAACGCCGATTTAGCTGTCGTAACCCAGGTTAGGCGCCAACCAGCGCTCGCTGACGCTCACATCCTGGCCCTTGCGCGCGCTGTAGCGCTCGATCTGGTCCTTGTCGACCTTGCCCACCGCAAAGTACTGCGCCTGTGGGTGGGCAAAGTACCAGCCGCTGACCGCCGCTGCCGGGAACATCGCAAAGTGGTCGGTGAGGAACACGCCGCTCGGCCCGGTCTCACCGATGGCAGTGCCATCAAGCAGGCGGAACAGGGTTTCCTTCTCTGTGTGGTCCGGGCAGGCCGGGTAGCCGGGGGCCGGGCGGATGCCGCGGTACTGCTCCTTGATCAGCGCCTCGTTGTCGAGGTGTTCGTCGCGGGCATAACCCCAGTGCTCTTTACGCACCTGCTCGTGCAGCCATTCGGCACAGGCCTCGGCCAGGCGGTCGGCCAGGGCCTTGACCATGATCGAACTGTAGTCGTCGCCCTTGTCCTGGTAGGCCTTGGCCACTTCCTCGGCACCGATGCCGGCGGTAGTGATGAAACCGCCCACGTAGTCGGTAACGCCACTGGCCTTCGGCGCGACGAAGTCGGCCAGCGACCAGTTGGGCTTGCCGTCCGGCTTGATGGTCTGCTGGCGCAGGTGGTGCAGGGTAGCCAGGGCCTGGCCGTCCTCGCCGTACACTTCGATATCGTCATCGGCCACCTGGTTGGCGGGCCAGAAGCCGAACACCGCGCGGGCGCTGATGAGTTTTTCGTCGATCAGTTTGTCGAGCATCTCGCGGGCATCCTTGTACAGCGCCGTCGCCGCCTCGCCGACCACTTCGTCGGTGAGGATGCGCGGGAACTTGCCGGCCAGGTCCCAGGAGATGAAGAACGGGGTCCAGTCGATGTACTCGGCCAGCGTGCGCAGGTCGATGTCTTCCAGCACCTTGACGCCGGTGAAGGAGGGCACCGCTGGCTGGTAGCCAGCCCAGTCGTACTGCGGCTTGGCGGCGATAGCCTGGGCGTAGCTCAGGCGCTCGGTGCGGGCACTGCGGTTGGCGGTGCGCTCGCGTACTTCTTCGTATTCCTGGCGGGTCTTCTCGACGAAGCCGGCTTTCAGCTCCTTGGACAGCAACTGGGTGGCAACACCTACCGCGCGCGAGGCGTCGGTGACGTAGACCACGGCGTCGTTGCTGTACTTGGGCTCGATCTTGACTGCGGTGTGCGCCTTGGAGGTGGTGGCGCCGCCGATCATCAGCGGCAACTGGAAGCCCTGGCGCTGCATTTCGCGGGCCACGTGAACCATCTCGTCCAGCGACGGCGTGATCAGGCCGGACAGGCCGATGATGTCGCACTTCTCGTCGCGGGCGGTTTGCAGGATCTTCTCGGCCGGCACCATCACGCCGAGGTCGACGATGTCGTAGCCGTTGCAGCCCAGCACCACGCCGACGATGTTCTTGCCGATGTCGTGCACGTCGCCTTTTACCGTGGCCATCAGGATCTTGCCCTTGGCTTCCGGCTTGTCGCCTTTCTCGGCTTCGATGAACGGAATCAGGTGCGCTACCGCCTGTTTCATCACGCGGGCCGACTTGACCACCTGGGGCAGGAACATCTTGCCCGCGCCGAACAGGTCGCCGACCACGTTCATGCCATTCATCAGCGGGCCTTCGATCACTTCGATCGGGCGGGCGCACTGCTGGCGGCATTCTTCGGTGTCTTCGACGATGAACGCGGTAATGCCCTTGACCAGCGCGTGCTCCAGGCGTTTTTCCACCGGCAGCGAGCGCCACTCTTCGTTTTCCACTTCCCTGGTTGCGCCGCCGCCCTTGTAGTCGTCGGCAATGGCCAGCAGTGCGTCGGTGCCATGCGGGGTGCGGTTGAGCACCACGTCCTCGACCTTTTCACGCAGTGCAGGCGGGATCTCGTCGTAGATCTCAAGCTGGCCGGCGTTGACGATACCCATGGTCAGGCCGTTCTGGATCGCGTGGTACAGGAACACCGAGTGGATGGCTTCCCGCACCGGGTTGTTGCCACGGAACGAGAACGACACGTTGGACACACCGCCCGAACTCAGGGCGTGCGGCAGGTGGTCGCGGATGTAGGCACAGGCCTCGATGAAATCGACGGCGTAGTTGTTGTGCTCTTCGATGCCGGTGGCGACGGCGAAGATGTTCGGGTCGAAGATGATGTCTTCCGGCGGGAAGCCCACTTCATTGACCAGGATGTCGTAGCTGCGCTGGCAGATTTCCTTCTTGCGCGCGGCAGTGTCGGCCTGGCCGACTTCGTCGAAGGCCATCACCACCACGGCAGCGCCATAGCGCTTGCACAGGCGGGCGTGGTGCTTGAACTGCTCGACGCCTTCCTTCATGGAAATGGAGTTGACGATGCCTTTGCCCTGGATGCACTTGAGGCCCGCTTCGATCACTTCCCACTTGGACGAGTCGATCATGATCGGCACGCGCGAGATGTCCGGCTCGCCGGCGATCAGGTTGAGGAAGCGGACCATGGCGGCCTGGGAGTCGAGCATCCCTTCGTCCATGTTGATGTCGATCACCTGGGCGCCGGCCTCGACCTGCTGCAGGGCGACTTCCAGGGCTTCGGTGTAGTTCTCTTCACGGATCAGCCGGGCGAACTTGGCGGAGCCGGTGATGTTGGTGCGCTCGCCGACGTTGACGAACAGCGACTGGCGGTCGATGGTGAACGGCTCCAGGCCCGACAGGCGGCAGGCCTTGGCAATTTCCGGAATCTCGCGCGGCTTGTACTTGGCCACGGCCTCGGCGATGGCCTGGATGTGGCCCGGCGTGGTGCCGCAGCAGCCGCCGATGATGTTGAGGAAGCCGCTGGCGGCGAACTCCTCGACCACCACGGCCATTTCCGCCGGGGTTTCGTCGTATTCACCGAAGGCGTTCGGCAGGCCGGCGTTGGGGTGGGCCGAGACATGGGTGTCGGCCTTGGTCGCCAGCTCTTCCAGGTACGGGCGCAGGTCCTTGGCGCCGAGGGCGCAGTTCAGGCCCACGGAAATCGGCTTGGCGTGGCGTACCGAGTTCCAGAACGCTTCGGTGGTCTGGCCCGACAGGGTACGGCCCGAGGCGTCGGTGATGGTGCCGGAGATCATGATCGGCAGTTCGATGCCGTCTTCCTCGAACACCTGCTGCACGGCGAAGATCGCCGCCTTAGCGTTGAGGGTGTCGAAGATGGTCTCGATCAGCAGCAGGTCGGCGCCGCCCTCGATCAGGCCGCGGGTGGCCTCGATGTAGTTCGTTACCAGCTCATCGAAAGTGACGTTGCGGTAGCCTGGGTCGTTGACGTCCGGGGAAATCGAGCAGGTGCGGCTGGTAGGGCCGAGCACGCCAGCGACGAAGCGCGGCTTGTGCGGGGTTTCCAGGGTCTTGGCATCGGCCACTTGGCGGGCGATGCGCGCGCCCTCGACGTTCAGCTCGTAGACCAGCGATTCCATGCCGTAGTCGGCCTGGGAAATCTGCGTGGCGTTGAAGGTGTTGGTTTCGAGGATATCGGCGCCGGCATCCAGGTAGGCCTTTTCGATGGCGGCGATCACATCCGGGCGGCTGAGCAGCAACAGGTCGTTGTTACCTTTGACATCGCTTGGCCAATCGGCGAAACGCGTGCCACGATAGTCGTGTTCCTCGAGCCGGTAGCTTTGGATCATAGTACCCATGCCGCCGTCGAGGATCAGGATGCGCTCCTTGAGTGCGTTCTGGAGTGCTTGGAGACGAGCGCTGCGGTCGGACATAGGAACTACCTGGTCGGGCGAATTTCAGAAGGTGCAGAATCATAACAAAGCTGCGCGGTTTTTAGGCGCATCGCCCATTTGCATGAAAATGGCTCATGTTGGGCGGGCGTCGGCGAAGCAGAGCACCCAAGGACGACCAGGCAACAAATCGTGATGGCTTTCAATACCCAGGACTTTCCGCACATGGTGCATCGTATTCTTGCCGGCGTTTTCGCCCTGCTCATCAGCAGTGTGGCGTTCGGGCAAGCCCCCCAGTCGAGCCCGGCTATTTCCTACACCCGGGACATTCAACCGATCTTCACCGAGAAATGCGTGGCCTGCCACGCCTGCAACGACGCCGCCTGCCAGCTGAAGCTGGAAAGCCCCGAAGGCGCGGTGCGCGGCGCCACCAAGGTGCCGGTGTATCAGGGCGAGCGCAGCAAGGCAGTGCCCACCACGCGGCTGTTCTACGACGCCCACAGCGAGGGCGAGTGGCGCAAGAAGGGCTTTTACTCGGTGCTCGACAACCAGGGCAGCCAGGCCGCGCTGATGGCGCGCATGCTCGAGCTCGGGCACAAGACCCCGCTCACGCCCAATGCCAAGCTGCCCGAAGAAATCGTCCTGGGCCTGAACCGCAACAACATGTGCCCGTTGCCGCAGGAGTTCGATGCCTATGCCGGCGCCCACCCCAAGGAAGGGATGCCACTGGCGGTGACCGGCCTGACCGACAAGGAATACGACACCATGCGCCGCTGGCTGGCCGCCGGTGCGCCGGTCGAGTACCAGCCGATCAAGCCAAGCGCGGCCGAAGCCAAGCAGATTGCCGACTGGGAAGAGCTGCTCAACCGCCCGGGTTCCACCGAGGCGCTGGTCGGCCGCTGGCTGTACGAGCACCTGTTCCTGGCGCACATCTACTTCGTCGGTGGCGAGCAGGGCCACTTCTTCCAGTGGGTACGTTCGCGTACACCGAGCGGCCAGCCGGTCGACCTGATCGCCACGCGCCGCCCCAATGACCCGCCGGGCACCGATTTCTACTACCGGTTGATCCCGGTGCAGGGCGTGATCGTGCACAAGACGCACATCACCTACCCGATGGGGCCGCAGAAGCTCAAGCGGGTCAAGCAACTGTTCTATGCCGGCGACTGGCATGCCGCCGCACTGCCAGGCTACGGCCCGCGCCACCGGGCCAACCCGTTCGAAACCTTCGAAGCGATACCGGCAGTGGCGCGCTACCAGTTCATGCTGGATAACGCCGAATACTTCGTGCGCACCTTCATCCGCGGCCCGGTATGCCGTGGGCAGATTGCCACCGACGTGATCCGCGACAACTTCTGGGCGTTGTTCCAGGAGCCGGCCCACGACCGCTACATCACCGATGCCAAGTACCGTGGCGAGGCCACGCCGCTGCTGGCCATGCCTGGGCAGATCGATGACGTGGGCAGCGTGCTGAGCCTGTGGCACGCCTACCGTGACAAGCGCAACGAGTACGAAAAACTGCGCCGCGAAGCCTATGCCGACATGCCGGCCCCGGGCTGGGCGACGCTATGGGCCGGTAACGACAACGCGTTGCTGAGCATTTTCCGCCACTTCGACAGCGCCTCGGTGACCAAGGGCCTGATCGGTGATGTGCCGCTGACCGTGTGGCTGTTCGACTACCCATTGTTCGAGCGCACCTATTACCAGCTGGCGGTCAACTTCGATGTGTTCGGCAACGTCTCGCACCAGTTGCAGACGCGCCTGTACTTCGACCTGATCCGCAACGGCGCCGAGGTCAACTTCCTGCGCCTGATGCCGGCCGACCAGCGCAAGACGATCCTCGGCGACTGGTACCAGAACAGCGGCAAGGTAAAGATGTGGATGGATTATGAAGAAATCGACACCGACACTCCGAGCGGCATCCAGCTCGACCCGCGCAACCCCAAGCGCGACTTCGGCCAGAAGCTTCTGCAGCGTACCGGCAGCCTGAATGCCGCGCCTGACCCCATCAACCGCTGCCAGGGCGCGTTCTGTTCACGGCCGCAGGTCAGCGAAGAGTTCCGCAATGCCGAGCAGTCACTCAGCCGCCTGGTATCGCGCCCGGCTGCCGGGTTGAAGGTGATCAACCAGCTGCCCGAGGCAACCATGCTGCGCATCGAAGGGCAGGGCGGCCAGCGCCAGGTGTACAGCCTGCTGCGCAACCGCGCGCACAGCAACGTGGCGTTCCTGCTGGGCGAGGCGTACCGCTACCAGCCGGGGCTGGATACCCTGACCCTGTACCCGGGCGTGCTCAGCAGCTACCCCAACTTCATCTTCAACATCCCGACCAAGGATGTGCCCGAGTTCGTCGAGGACATGGAGTATGCGAAAGATGACCCGGCCAGGTTCGAGCGCATCGTCATGCGCTGGGGTGTGCGTCGCAGTCACCCAGAGTTCTGGCGCTACTTCCATGACCTGAACAGCTTCATCAAGGAGACCGAACCGGTCGAGGCGGGCGTGCTGGACATGAACCGCTACGAGAACCTCTGATCGGTTGGGCTGACCTTTCCGATTACCCTGCGGTCGGAATGGGTGGGTGGTCCGGGGGCTGCTGTGCAGCCCCATTCGCGGGCTTGCCCGCTCCCACAAGGGACGGTGTTGTTTCCGGTCTGGCCTTAACCCCGTTGGGACGGGGAAACCCTCGGCCATTTGGGGGTTTCCCCCCTCAAGAGGGGGGTGGGGTGTTTTAGGGACAGGCTGGGCCCCTGGGGGAGCGGGCAAGCCCGCGAACGAGCGCGGTGCGCTCGCCGGGCCTCAATGCACCGGCAATTGCAGGGTTCTCCATGCTGTATTCGCTTCAGGCACTGCGGGCGTTCGCCGCCTGGGTGGTGGTCTGCCACCATTTCATGCAGATCTTCTTCGACTTCCAAGCCTCCGGCCCCATCGGGCAACTGCTCACCGACCGCGGCGCCGCAGGCGTCGACATCTTCTTCGTCATAAGCGGGCTGGTCATCTACCTGTCGACCTGCGACAAGGCCATCGAGCCCCGCCAGTTCCTGCTCAACCGGGCGCTGCGTATCGTTCCGGCCTACTGGTTCTACACGGCGCTGATGGCAACCCTGCTGTTGGCCTTCAGCCAATGGATGCCGCACCAGGCATTCACCTGGCACCACCTGCTGCTGTCGCTGCTGTTCATCCCGGCGGAAAACCCCGGTGGCTACGGCTTGTACCCGACCCTGAACGTGGGCTGGACGCTGAACTTCGAGATGTTCTTCTACCTGCTGTTCGGCCTGGCCTTCCTGGTGCGCCAGCGTCATCACCAGTTGCTGGTCACCGCCGCGCTGCTGCTGGCCAGCGAGATACTGGGCGGGCTGGGCGTGCTCAGTCGCTTCTATAGCAACGACATCATCTACGAATTCCTGCTAGGCATCGGCCTGGGCGTGCTGCACCGTCGCGGGCTGATTCACCAGGGCCGCTGGCTGCCGTTGGCGTTGCTGGCGGTGGCAGGCCTTGCCATCTACCACCTGGACGCTTCCCGGCGCTTGCTGCACTGGGGCGTGCCGAGCGCAATGATCGTGCTGGCCTTCGTCGCCCTGGAGCCGGTGTTCCGCGGCAACCGGGTGCTCAAGGCGCTGGGCGACTGTTCGTATTCGGTGTACCTGGTCCATGTGCTGGTGCTGTACGCCGGCTGGTTCGCCAGCCAGCGCCTGCAGTTGAACCCGTACCTGGTGTTCGCCCTGTGCGTGCCGTCCATTGGACTAATGTCGTGGTTCAGCTACCAGTGGCTGGAGCGCGGCCTGTACCGGCGCATGCAGGCCTGGCTGGCGGCGCCACGGGGGCAGGCCCCTGAATATGCGCTTTCCCGAGTCAAATACTAGGACTTTGTTCGAAGGCCGGGTTGGCGTACACTTGGCCGCAAGTCTGTGAGGAACCTACATGAGCGCTATAACCATTACCGACGCCGCCCATGACTACCTGGCCGATCTGCTCTCCAAGCAGAACACGCCTGGCATCGGCATTCGCATTTTCATCACCCAGCCGGGCACCCAGTACGCCGAAACCTGCATCGCCTACTGCAAGCCGGGCGAAGAGAAGCCTGACGACACCGCCGTGGGTCTGAAGAGCTTCACCGCTTACCTGGATGCGGTCAGCGTGCCGTTCCTGGAAGACGCACTGGTCGACTATGCCACCGACCGCATGGGTGGCCAGCTGACCATCAAGGCGCCGAATGCCAAGGTGCCGATGGTCAACGAAGACAGCCCGATCAACGAGCGCATCAACTATTACCTGCAGACCGAGATCAACCCCGGCCTGGCCAGCCACGGCGGCCAGGTGAGCCTGGTGGATGTTGTCGACGACGGTATTGCCGTGCTGCAGTTCGGTGGTGGTTGCCAAGGTTGTGGCCAGGCCGATGTAACCCTGAAGGAAGGCATCGAGCGCACCCTGCTCGAGCGTATTCCCGAGCTCAAGGGCGTGCGTGACGTGACTGACCACAGTCAGAAAGAGAACGCCTACTACTGAGGTTGACGCGCTCCTACAGGGATCGCGTTGAACCCTCTTCCTTAGCAACAAAGTGTTACTGTTTCAACCCCTGCGACAACAGGCCGCAGCCCGTATTCAAAGGGCTGCAGCCGATCCTTGCCTTCGTCGGGTAGAACCCCTCGGGGTGTCGTGCCAGAATGCCCCGGTTTTTCGACCGGCCCGTCCCGAGGGCCGGCACCTTCCCTGTAAAGGATGGTTTCATGAATGATCTATATACCCGGCGCGCAGTTGTCGCCGGGATGGGCGTTCTCGGGCTTGGCCTGCTCGCAGGCTGCAGCCCGGCCCGGGGGCTCGAGTTCAAGTACGGCAAGAACATGAGCAACGAAATCCTTGGGCGCAAGTTCAGCCTCAAGGACACCCAAGGCAATGTGCGCACCCTGTCGAGTTTCTACGGCAGCATGCCGATGATCTTCTTCGGCTTCACCCAGTGCCCGGCCGTGTGCCCGACCACCCTGGCGCGCGCGGCGCAAATCCGCAAGCTGCTGCGCGGCCGCGATCGCGACCTGTTCCAGGTGGTGTTGATTACCCTGGACCCGGAACGTGACACCCCCGAAGTGCTTGATGCCTACGTGAAGGCGTTCGACCCGTCGTTCACCGCGCTGACCGGCACCCCCGAGGAAATCGCCGCGGTGGCCAAGGAATTCAAGGTGTTCTACGAGAAAGTCCCGGCCGGTGATACCTATACCGTCTCTCACTCGTCCACCAGCTACGTCTACGATACGCGTGGCACCCTGCGCCTGAGCCTGGGCCATTCCCTGACCGCCCAGGAATGCGCCGAAGACCTGGTCACCCTTATGGAGATCTGCTGAATGTCGATGCAACCGATCAAGCACGGCCTGGCTGCCCTGGTCATGATGGGCCTGGCGCTGCCGGCCCTGGCCCAGACCACCGTGAACGACGCCTGGGTGCGTGCGACTGTGCCGCACCAGCAGTCCACCGGTGCCTTCATGACCCTGACCGCCAGCAGCGACAGCAAGCTGGTGGGCGTGGCTTCGCCTGTGGCCAAGACCGTGCAGGTGCACGAGATGACCATGAACGGCGATGTGATGGGCATGCGTGAGGTCAAGGCGGTCGAGTTGCCGGCCGGCAAGGCGGTGACCCTCGACCCGAATAGCCTGCATGTGATGCTGATGGGCCTGAACAACCAGGTGAAGGAAGGCGAGAAAGTGCCGCTGACCCTGACCATCGAAGGTGCCAAGGGGGCCAAGGAAACCCTGGACGTGCAGGCCGAAGTGCGTGCGCTCAACGCCGAGGCGGGCGGCGGGCATGATCACATGCACATGAAGCACTGATCAGGCTGAACCTTTGGGGGCGCTTTGCGCCCCATCGCGACACAAGGCCGCTCCCACAGGAGAACGCGTATCCCCTGTGGGAGCGGCCTTGTGTCGCGATGGGCTGCCAGGCAGCCCCCGGTTCAATCAGCTGCGAAACTTGGGCAGCGGCCTGTCCAGGGTCAGCGAGGTCAGGGTCTTGCGGACCTGGGCCTCATCAGCCTCCAGAGCCTTGAGGCTTGCGCGGATCTTGCCGGCGGCGGGCACGTCGCCCTGCCGGTCGATCCAGTCGGCTATCTCCTTGCAGGCACTGCTCAGGCAGGCCTGGCGCTGGTTCATCAGCGACAGGAGGGTGGTGAGCTCTCTTTCGGACATGGCAGGATCCTCCATTCAGCCTTGTCAGTGTAGCAGAGGGTTAGCGCCGCACTGCTGCCTTTGCAGCAGGCGCAGATGCAGCGGCAAATGGCGGCTTCTGAGGCGCTGCAATAACTCGTTACTTATAAACAATGTGTTTAAAGCAGGTGTCGTTGCGATCTGTGCGGTATGCCAGTCGTAATTTTGAAGCGATGTACTGAAGTGCTCTGTTTCGCAGGGTTGCCCATTCGGCAATGTCCCGCCTCCATGAAGTGTATTTGTAGGAATGTTCCTGGGTCTTGGTTCGAGCCACTCACAGGCTGTGGCGCTGTTACAACTTGGATGTTGAGTGTGATACTGGATTAGCCTTAGGTTTTAGTTGCCCAAGCGATGCAAGGGTAATTCCAAAAACCTGAAAGGAGTTCACACATGAAATCTGCAATCGAGCTGTTCAAGACCGATGTAACCGGTGTCACCACCAAAGGTGTGTGCATGTGGTGAGCAAGGGGGCGGCTTTGTGCCGCCCCTTTATTTTCCTTGAGCAGGAGCACGCTTTATGGATGATCGTGGCTACCACACCATTTGGGATATCACGGGTGCTAGTGCAAAGTTGCTGAGCAATGATAGAAAATTGCATCGCTTTTTTCTGACTGCGTTGCAGGCGTCAGGGTTTAACATCATAAGCGATATGATTCACAAATTTTCCTCCGGGGGCGAGGGTGTCACCGGGATTTTTCTGTTATCGGAGTCTCACCTCTCTTACCATACTTATCCTGAGCGCGAATACATCAGTATCGATGTATACACGTGTGGAAAAAATAATGATTTGATCAATGATCGGATTTTGGGGTTTTTTGGTGCGGACGTACAGGTCAACAAAAGAACCTTGCTGCGCGGCAGTGCAGTAGCTGACCGGCTGGGAGGGGAACATGCAGTTGCTCGATAGAGGGGTGTTGAAGTTTGATTATCAGTTTCCGCTGTACAATTTTTTCTTTCCGACGCAAGCATGCAATGTCTACCAGCCGGCCCCGTATCAGTTCGCTGAGATGATGTCCGCAGCCAATCAGGCTTCGCGTTCACGCGCCTTGTACTTTCACATCCCTTTTTGTGAGGCCATTTGTTCGTTCTGCCCGTTTACCCGGGGTCTGTACAAGAGTGCCAGTGACATAGACCGCTATACACAGGCACTGATTAGCGAAATCGAGTACAAGGCGCAAGCAATGGACTTTAGGGCGGTCCCGGTCAGGGCCATATTTTTTGGCGGTGGGACACCGTCACTGCTGTCGCCGCGAAACATCCACGATATTGGCGAGGTGCTGCATCGTCATTTTGATATGTGCGATGTGCAGGAGTTTTCATTCGAGTTCAGTGTTACAAGTGTCACCGAGGAGCGCGCTCGTGCACTGGCTGCCATTGGTGTGACCCATGCGCGGTTTGGCTTGCAAACGACGGATCGCGAATGGCGACAGCTGTTCAACCTTGACCCGGACATAGGCAAAATCGAACGCACGGCCGAGCTGTTGAATAGCCAATTTGAGCATGTGCTCTGTGACATCCTTTATGGCATGAACGGCAGTAACGAGCAGCAGACGCTTGCCGACATTGACAAGGCAGTGGCGATAGGAGTCAGCAATATCGACATCTATCCCATCAACAACGCTGCAACATCCGTCAAATTGCACAGGCAGATCAAATCCCGCTTTGCAGACGTAATGCCAGCCATGCGCAAGCTCAATATGAAGTTCATGCTCGATGAGCACCTGCGCCAATATGGCTATATTCCCTACAACGGTCACGGCTATGTGCGCAGGCCCAGGGCTGGCAGTGCGCTGTTTGCCGAAGATTACTCCTTCATCTATCACGAGCATGTCTACGGCTATGCCGATCATGACCTGCTGGGCTTCGGTGTGGGGGCTATCTCGTCGGTGGCGGAGCATGTCATTACCAATATTTCATCTCGCGAAAAATACACCCGAGGCATGGCGCAAGGGGAGCACTTGTGCCAAGTGAGCAGGCATGACCCGATGCTGGATGTGGTTAAGCCGCTGGTAGTTCGCCTGGCGTATCACGGTTCAGTCGACAAACGCCTGGTTGAACTGGGCCGCATGCCCGAAGCGCTGATGCGGCGGCTTGATGAATTGATACAGGCAGGCCTGGTGCTTGAGGACTCACGGTTCTATCGGCTGACGCGGCTCGGTTGGCTCTGGTACAGCAACATCATGTTCTACCTGATGCCAGCAAGTGAGCAGGACATTCTCAGGAAGCTGGTTTTCGAGCGGCTTGATGTGCCTGGGCGAGACATCACCGAGCACGAGTTGATCTATACCGCTGGCTGAGGAAAACATAAGGTATGCACGCGCTGAATCTTAACTACGGAACGCGATCGCTGGCGTTTGGCTATGGATTTTCCAAATGTGGTGAGTTTGCTTTCGAAGCCGCGTTTGCCGTGGCCATTGTGTCCCTCACCGATGCTGATCTGCTGTTGATAGGCATCGTCTATTTTTTTCGTTACTTGCCAAGCGTCGTATTTTCCCCATTGGGTGGCTGGTTGGCAGATAACGCCGAAAAAAAGAAAACACTGTTGGCAGTCGAGGTTGCCAAAGGCCTTTTGGCGCTTGCCTTCTTTGCCTTGTTCGGCCTGTTCACCCCGGTATTACCTGTATTGGTTGGTCTTGCAATGGTCATGACGGCGCTCGAGTGCCTCTATGTGCCGACATTTCGCGCGTATTTTCCGGACATTGTCGCAACGGACCAGTTGGCCTCGGTCAACAGCGGTGTCCAGGTGATCGAGGATGCTGCCTCGATTATCGGCCCGCTGGTTTTTTCGGTCTGCGTAATAGTGCTTTCTCGCGAAGCAACGTTCTTGTTTTTTGCGACATGTCTGGTGCTGTCGGCTATCTCCATCGCCACATTGGGGCCAGGTAGGCAAAGTGCCAGGCAAGCCTTCGATGGGCGTGCCATCGTCCGCGATGCTGCACGCAGTGTATGTCAGCTAAGGGGCAGCAATGCACCGTTGTTTGCCGTTATTGGTTGCACCACGCTCTGCGCGATGTTTGCCACGTCGGTGATTCGCTTCATCCTTCCGGCTTCGGTGCTGGAGCATTTCGCTTCCGAGGCAGCGGTAGGTTACGTACTTTCATTGCTTGCAGCGGGTACTGTTCTGGGGGGCGTGCTCTACACACGTTTCAATCCGCGCACAACCGCACGAATGGTGTTGCGTTATTGGCTGCTATACGGCGCATTGTTTTTGGCTGCAGCAGTGGCGCTGCAGATCAACAGCTGGCTGTTTCTGTCGGTCTTGTTCCTGGTCGGCTTGATCGGTGCATTTGTCGATATCGCTATCGTGACCAACATCCAGTGCTTGTCGAATGAGCATGAGGTGGGCAGGAATTTTTCCCTTTATTACTTCACGGCCGTCATTGGTGATGCCGTTTCAGGCCTGGTTGCCAGTTTGGTGTTTGTGCTTGCGGGGCCGGCAACCTTCATCTGGATGACGCTGATGCTGTTCATCGCGCCTGTGCACTGGAACCTGAAAGGAAATGCCGATGACACCGACAATCGTATATAGCGTGGCGCTCGATGTTGACGCATGGGACGGTGTGCTGACTGCGCCCTTTCATACGTCAGCTAATCTCGCACTCGCTTCTGCCTTGTTCTTGACGCCGGAGTATGCGCTGCAAGCGATTGTACTTGAGGCGGTTACGCGCTGGCGTTTACCACTTTTCATTGCCTCGGAAGGTGTGAATGGCCTGGCAGACGGCGATGAGCGAAGGCTGAGCGTGCCGCTATCGGAGCCTGACAGGGCCCGGCTAATGGCGGCTGCACTCACCTTTGAACACCAGGTACTGCCTCCCTTCACACGTGCGGTTGCGTCTTTTGTCGACATGCGTCGGCCAACCTTTGCCTGCCCAGGTCACCAGGGAGGAGCCTGTTTGCAGCAGCATCCCGCTGGAGCCCGTTTCAGGCAGTTGCTGGGGCCTGAAGTGTTCCACGTGGATGTACCCCATGCAGCGCCTGAACTGGGTGATGTATTAGGCCACGAAGGCCCGGTCCAAGAGGCCGAGCAATTGGCTGCAAGGGTTTTTGGTGCTGACGATACCTGGTTCGTGCTCAATGGCACGTCCACTGCCAACAAGGTCGTTGCCAGTGCGCTGTTGGCAGCTGGCGACCTGGTGCTGATGGATCGCAACAACCACAAGTCGGTGTTTCTCGGTGCCTTGGTCCAGTGCGGCGCTTTGCCGGTGTACCTGGATAATGTGCGAGATGAGCGGGGGCTGCTGGGTGGCTACCGAGTAGGTGCCCTGGATGAGGGCCACTTGCGCAGCCGGGTGGGGCAGATCTGTGAGCGCCGGGCGGGAGAACCCAGGCCCTTTCGTCTGGCGGTAATCCAGCAGGCGACTTGTGATGGGGTGGTGGTCGATGCTGCGGCAATATTGGCGCGAATTGGGCATCTATGTGAATACGTACTGTTCGATGGCGCCTGGGCTGGGTATGAACCTTTCGTTCCCGCACTGGCCGATTTATCGCCGCTGGGCGTGCAATTGACTGACAGCTCTCCCGGCATTGTTGTGACGCAATCGGTGCACAAGCAGATGTCAGGGCTTTCCCAGACTTCACAGATTCACAAGAAAGACCAGCATATCAGCCACCTGCGCCGTTATTGCACACGGCCAATGTTCAACGCAGCATTCATGCAGCACGCTTCGACCAGCCCGTCGTATCCCTTGTTCATGTCGCTGGAAGTGAATGCAGCCATACTCGCCGACGGTGAGGGCGAGCGCCACTGGCGGCAAGCGCTGGCCACTGCGCAGGCGTTGCGCGATCAGGTCGTACACCGTTGTCGGTTGATCCGGCCACTGATGCCGCCTGTATTGCAGACTTCGCTTGAATACCAGGCGCAGGGTGTGTTGGCCATAGAGCCTGGCTTGCACTATGTCGACCCATGCAAAGCCATCTTCACCACCCGAGGGCAGTCAGAGATTCCGGCATGCATTGTTGCCCAGTATCTGCGAGATTGCGGTTTTACTCCGGAGAAAACAGACTTCTTCACGTTTACCCTGCTGATGACACCGTCCAGCGACAGTGCCACCTTGAACAGGTTGGTGGGCGCTTTGGAGGATTTCGAAGCGCATTGGCTCAATGGCACTGCGGTGCTGCAAATGCTGCCGTCGCTACGTGCGGCTTCGGCACCCTATCAGGGCCTGTCCATCGCTGAGCTAGGGGAGCGCATCAGAGCGCTCTATCGCATACATCAGGTTGAGCTGCGGCAGAGTGAGATTTTCAGTGCCATGGGCGCTGCGCAGGAAAATTGCTCCCCTTACCAGGCCAACCAACGGTTCGTGCGTGGAGAGGCCAGCTTGCAGAGGATCTCGGAGGTTGCAGGCAGGGTTGCGGCCGAAGGCGTTATTCCCTACCCACCCGGGATCATGTGCATCGCTCCCGGTGAGTGCTGGACAGCTACGTTGGTTGGCTATCTGCAAGCAGTGGAGGATTTGTCTGCGCAGTACCCCGAATTCGCGCCGCACATTCAGGGTGTGCACAGGATTGGCGATGCCGATGGTTCGGTCTTGTTCGGAGTGTTCGTGCTTGACTGAACGCTCTCAACCGCTGGGTGGCGCACTCACGCAACCGCAAGGTCAAGGACGTAAGTTCATTCACGTCGACATGGACTCCTACTTCGTCGCCGTCGAACTGCTGGATGCCCCATGGCTGCGTGGGCGGCCGGTCGCTGTCGGTGGCAAGGCGATAGACAGGGGAGTGATCAGTACATCCAACTATGTTGCCAGGCGGTTTGGTGTCAGAAGTGGAATGGCAACTGCCACTGCGCAACGTCTATGTCCTGATTTGGTGCTATTGCCTGTGCGCTTCGAGCGGTATGAGGCAGTGACTCGCAGGCTGGAGGACATTTTTCGGCGCTATACCCCAGGCGTCGAGTTTTTCTCGCTGGATGAGGCCACGCTGGATGTGACAGGGCAGATGCACTGCAACGGTTCGGCAACGCATATGGCAAGCCGCATCCGGGCTACGATCGAGCAGGAACTGCAGTTGACAGCCTCCGCGGGTGTCGCGCCTTTGAAGTATCTGGCGAAAATGGCTTCGGAAGTGAACAAACCCAATGGCCAGTTCGTCATTGCACCCGATCAGGTGCAGGCTTTTCTCGCCAATGTGGATATTCGCAAGATCCCTGGGGTGGGGCCCAGGACATGGGGCGTGTTGCAGGCTTTAGGATGTCTGAAATGTACTGATGTTACTGACGACATGATACCGGCTCTGTTGCGGCACCTTGGTGCGCACGGTTTCTATGTGTGGGAGCGTTGCCGAGGCTTGGAGGGCTATGAAGGGAAGCCCGGAGGTGTCCAGTCCTTGGGAGTCGAACATACGTTGCCCAGCGACTGTGATGACTTTGCCAGTTGTGCCAGAGAGCTGGATGGATTGCTGGCGGCCTTAACCATCCGCCTGGAAGCGCTTGGCCCTACGCCGCCCATTGTCAGGAATCTGGTCAAACTCAAGTTCTCCGATTTCTCCATTGCCAGTGCCGAGGCGCCCGCCCTGACTTTACAGCCGCAGGTCATACAGGGGCTATGTCGCATGCTTTGGGATACCAAACGGCAAGGGCGAGCGGTGCGTCTGGTAGGTGTTGCCGTCAGGATTCGAAGGAGTCTGCCGGACCCCTTGCAGCTCGAGCTGGCGTTTTGAGTCGCTCGGTTGGCACGATCGAATGAACACATGCTTGCCGATAGGCCCCCGGCGACACCCCGTAAGCCTGCTTGAACTGCCGGCTCAAATGGCTCTGGTCGGCAAAGCCCAGGTCGAACGCCACGTCCGATGCAGCCCAGCCACGCTTGAGCATTTCCCGCGCACGGGCCAGGCGCCGCTGTTTCAACCAGGCATGTGGCGGCAGGCCGGTGGCCTGGCGGAACACCCGGGCGAAGTGGAACGGTGACAGGTTGACAGCCGCCGCCAGAGCTTCGAGCGAGGGTGGGTCGGCCAGTTGGCTTTCCAGCAGCTCACGGGCGCGGGCCACTGCCAGCGGTTCGTGGCCAGGGGCGGCAGGTTCGGCGCATTGCCCGTGCCGTTGCACCAGGGCCAGCACCGCCTGGCGCCAGGCGGTCTGCTGCTGCAGGGCACTGGCGCCGGCTTCGGACAGCTGGTGCAACTGGCTGAAGGCAAGCGCCAGAGCCGAGTCGTGGATCACGCTGTCCTTGAAGCTGGGCATGCCGTGGCGGCCCAGTTCCAGTTCGTCGAGCACCCCGGTTACCCGTTCATGTTCAGGGTAGAACCCTCGGTAGCGCCAGCCCGCTTCGTGGGCGGTGGCACCGGTGTGCAGCTCGTCGGGGTTGATCAGCACCATGCTGCCGACCGGCGCCAGGTGCTCGCTGCCGCGATGCCAGAAGCGCTGGGCGCCCGACTCGATCACGGTGAACACATAGCCTTCATGCACATGCGGTGCGAAGCGCTGCTGGAAATAGCGCGCGTGCAGCATCTCGACGTCGCCCAGTGCCGGCGCCTGCCAGAGGTGTGTCTGTTCGCGCAGGGGCGTGCTCATGCCAGCCAGCTGCGCAAGAGGAAGAAGATCAACATGCTCACCAGCATGCTCAGCAACACGCTGCGGGTCAACAGCACCAAGGCGATGGCCACCAGCGAACCCAGCAGGTAAGGGTTGAGCAGGCTCAGGTCCAGCTGGTGCTCGGGCATGAAGATGATCGGGCCGCATATCGCGGTGAGCATGCCTGGCACGGCAAAGCCGAGGAACTGCCTGGCGTTGGAGCTCAGGCGCAAGGGCAGGCGCGGCTCCAGGAACGCATAGCGGTTGAGGAACACGATGGCGCCCATGGCAAGAATCAGGACCCAGGTCATGCGCGGGCTCCGGCGAATTTCTGGCAGACGAAACCGGCGCTCATGCCCAGCAGGCCTGCGGCCACCAGGGCGGTTTCCCAGTGCCAGTAGCTGAACAGCACCGAACAGAACAGCGACACTGCCACGCATACAAGTGTGGCCAGGTTGCGCACCAGCGGCGCGATCAGGGCGACGAAGGTGGCGACGATGGAAAAGTCCAGGCCGAGCTGGTCCAGGTGCGGAATGTTCTGCCCCAGCAGGATGCCGGCCAGGGTGAACAGGTTCCAGGCGACGTAGAAGGTCAGGCCCACGCCCAGGGCGTACCAGCGGTTGAACTGCTGCTGGTCGTACTGGCTGGTCAGGGCGAAGAACTCGTCGGTGAGCAGGAAGCCCAGGCCCAGGCGCCAGCGCAGCGGCTGGCTGGACAGCACCGGGCGCATCGTCAGGCCATACAGCAGGTGCTGCGAGGTCAGCAGCAGGGTAGTCAACAGGATCGACGCCAGGTTGGCGCCGCCCTTGAGCATGCCAATCGCCACCAGTTGCGCGGCACCGGCGAAGACGATGGCCGAAAGCCCTTGCCCCTCCCAGGCGCTGAGGTTGGCCTCGATGGCCATGGAGCCGGCCAGCAGGCCCCAGGGGGCGACGGCCAGGGACAACGGGAGAATGGCGATGGCGCCGTGGAGAAAGGCTTGGCGGGCGATGTGGGGCATGGTGGCTGCAGTGCGTGTACGTGGCAGGCCAGCATGCCAGACGGGGCGGGGGATGGCTTGAACGATCTTGCTATGCCTGGCACGGTCCCTTGTAGGAGCGCCCTTGTGTCGCGATGGGGCGCGCAGCGGCCCCAGGATTTCAGCTTCGCCGCAGATATTGCCGGGGCCGAGATCGGAAGCTGCGCGCCCCATCGCGACACAAGGCCGCTCCTACACAGAAACCGTGTCCGTGTTACGGACGGCTGGTCAGGTGCTGCTGCGCCGTCACGCAGCCGTTGGTGTCCACGGCCTTCTGCAGCAGGCTCTGGCGGTGCTGCGGGTCCAGGTCGCCGAGAAGGCGGTATACCTCGGCCTGGTAGTCACGCTGGCGTCCCCACTGCATTTCCAGGCCTTGTGGCCGGTTGCGGTTGCAGGCCAGGTGCGTGGCCGGTTGCGGGTAGTAGGGCGCATACACGGTGGCCATGTTGGGGATGGCCTCCAGCGCAGTACGGTACTCGCTGCTGGCGTTGTAGGGAGGGCACCAGGTGGCGATGGCCGGCGCCGGTGCGGCAAAGCCCTGCCTGAGGCTGGCTTCGAGCAACGGGCAGGCGGCATCCGGGATTTGCGCGGCGGGCAGGTAGGTCATGTAGTACAGCGCCAGGCGGTACTGTGCGACCGGGTGGCCCAGCTCCACGGACTTTTTCAGCAAGGCGACCGCGGTGGGCAGGGTATGGGCCATGGCCTGGCCCTGGCGGCTGAGCTCCGGGTCGCCGCCGACGGTCGTACGCAGCGTGCTGGCGCCGTCGTCCTGGTTGTCGGCCTGCTCCAGCAGGGGCAAGGCCTGGCGGTAGAGCAGGTCGGCATGAGGGTCGATGCGCACTTCCAGCGAGTGCGCAGCCAGTGGCATCAGGGCGATCAACAGTGGGGGCAAGCGAAGCATGCGGCTCACAGGCAAGCCCCAAGGGGTGCCAGGTACTGATGGATGGCTTCGATGTTCATGGCGGTCAAGCGTGCGCCTCGGGCAGATCGGAACGACGGCCTATTCTAGCCACCCAAAGGGCCTGGCCGGAAGACCACCCGGCAACTGTCAGACGAGCTTGATCGGTGTGACCTTGCGCTGGGCATGTTTTTCCTGGGCCAGGCCAAGCTTGGCGGTAATGACCTTGGCCAGGGCATTGTTGCCCAGATCGTTCAGATGCAGGCGATCAATGAACAGGTCGGCGCCGAACACCGGAGAGCTGCTGAGCATGCAATTCATGTCGTAGCAAGGCACCGGGTCGGCCTGGCTCTTGATGCGGCGGAAGAAGGCCGAGTGCAACTGGCTGTCGAATGCGCCGTCCAGCAGCCGGTCGAAATTCGCCGGTTGCCGCTGCAGCGCATTCAGCATTGCCTCCTCGCCAGCGGGCAGGCTATCCCGGCACCAAGGCAGCAACGGCTGCAGGATGAAGGTGAGGGTGGAATGGCTGTCTGCCAGCAGCCGGTCCCATTGGCGCAAGGTCCGGCCAATGTTGTCGGCGGCTCGGGTGAGGCGCTTTTCCGGAGGCGACAGCGACCAGGTGGCAGGTGTCACGGCCGGGGGCGTGGCCAACGCCTGACCGATGCGCCGCCACAGCGATTGCCGGCGTGGCGTTGTCGTGGGCTGCATGCCTTCGCTGAAACTGTTGAGAAAGTCCTGATAGGCCTTGGCTTGCCGCGGGTCGTTCAGGCTGGCGAGGACTTCGCAGAGGGCTTCGTGGGCCAGGGTGTTGAGGCCGCTTAGCACCACCACATGGCCAAGCTGGCCAAGGCGGTGCTGGTGGGTCAGGAACATCAGCAGCTCCTGGCTCGCATTGAGCCCGCAGCCGGCCAGGCTCAGCCAGACTTCGCCAGTAAGCATCGACAGGTGCGAGGCCACCGTGTGTTCGTCGGAGCTGGCTCCGATGCCCAGCGCGGCGGAACCGCCGACCAGCAGGTTGATGCGTGATGCACCACCGCGTTCGGCTACCGAAAAACGCTTGCCGGCGCAATGGCTGTAACGCAGGCCCAGGGCATCGGTATTGATGGTGCCGGAGCGGTAGCCCGTTTCGTGCACATGCACGGTGTGCGGTGCACGCCGGCTGCCCAGCAGCAGAAAGCGCTGGTAGTCCTGTTGCAACGGCGAAGGTGAACGGCTCGTGTCAATCGCAGTCATGGGTTCTCCTTCTCTCGCAGCGGGCACCGCGCATCACATTCAGGCCGCCAGCTCCCTGACGTTGTACAGCAGGCCGCCGGCGGCAATCAGCAGCAGGGCGACCCCCGAGGCCAGGCTGATCATGCGGTTGCTGCGTTGCGAGGCGATCTTGCCAATTGCGAAGATGTAAAGGCTGAGCACGGCAAAATCGATGGCCACCCACAGCAACGACAGCACCACCATGCTCTTGCCGAATGACTCGGTGATCTGGATGAACTGCGGGAAGAAGGCGATGAAGAAGATGATGTCCTTCGGGTTGGAGATGCCCACCATGAAACCTTGCAGCAGCCCGCCGCGGCCAGGCTTGGCGAGGTCGCTTGGCGCCTCGGCTGCAGGCGCCTGCAGGGCTTCCCGCAACGTGCCGACGGCGATGTAGCCGATGAACAGGCAACCCAGCAGGCTCATGGCGCTGAGCCAGGCCTTGTCGATGGCGGCGCTGGTGAGAATGATCCAGGCCGCTGCGCCGATCAGCACCAGTGATGCCCAGTTGGTGCCGACAGCGGTGAACATGGCCTTGCGTGAGCCGGAGGCGGCCGCGGTGTTGACGATCAGTGCCACCACCGGGCCGGGGGTGGCGATCAGTAGCAGGACAGTAAGGGCATAGGTAGCGGTGAGTGCGGTATTCACGGTCAGGTCTCGATCAGTATGTCGGGTGTTGCCGGCTGTACGGCATGGGCGTGGAACGGGCAGCGGGACGGGTTGAGCGACCCTGCCTCCTGCAGTTGGTACTGCTTCCACTCGTAGTTGTCGGCATCGCCGAAGAAGCCAAGGGTGTCGGGCATGACGCCGTCGTTGTAGTGGTGCACGCGCTCGCGGATGCGTTCGCGGATACGATGGCCGCTCTCGGTGTTGACGTTGGCCACTTCGTCGAAGTTCGCCCGCGGGTTGATGACGAAGGTGATGTGTGGCCCCAGGTTGCGGCTTTTCATCTGCTGGTGGCCGGGGAAGTTCATGTTGATGAACAGCGGCATGCCGGCAAAGCAGAACGACCAGGCATTGTCGTCGGGGTCGGTCGGGATGCCCAGCGGCCAGGGATGCGGGTCGCGCGCGTGCACACCACGCAACACCTTCCAGGCCAGCGCCTGTTGCTCGGCCAGGGTGTAGTCGGCGGCGGTTTCGAGAAACACCACCAGTGGGCTGCCGATACGCTGCTTGGGTGGGATAGGTGCGACGGTGCGCACGTAGTCGGCCAGGCCCATGGCGATGTCATCGGCCAGTTGCCCGGCCCGGGCGAAGAGGATGTGGCAGGTTGCGCCGTTTACCGCCTTGCGGCCGAACAGGCAGGGAAACTCGGGGTTGGCGAGGACACTGCGAAAATGTTCTACGGCTTTGCAGGTCCAATGTCGCGTGTTGCGCACATGGTCAGCGGCCAGCTCTAGCGCATCCAGGCGATAGCAAGTTCCATAACCCGTCGACATGATTTCCCCAGGCGTAAATTTGATGAACGTTCAAGTCACATGCAGGCAGGATCTTGGTTATGTTTATTATTTACCTGCATTTTCCGAGACGTCCTTGGCGTTGTAAAACGCGTGGAACTATGACCTACTATTAGTCTTACTCATGCTCGGGGCGTCGCCATGTCGGAACGGATTCAGGCTTTGCACGCGCTGCGTGCCTTCGAGGTAGCCTCTCGCTATGGCTCATTTACCCGTGCCGCGGAAGAGCTGGCCCTGACCCAGGGCGCCGTCAGCCACCACATCAAGACCCTCGAAGCCATGTTCGGCTGCGACCTGTTCGAACGCCGCGGGCCGAAGCTGGCCCTGACCGAGCACGGCCGCCTGCTGGCGCAGGAACTCAAGGTTGGCTTCAAGATCATCGAAAATGCCTGCGCCCTGCTGCGCCAGGACCGCTACGGCCTGCGTCTGAAGGCACCGTCCACGCTGACCGTGCGCTGGCTGCTGCGGGCGCTGGATGCGTTCAAGAAGACCGAGGACAACTGCAGCGTGCAGCTGTCCAGCGTGTGGATGGACATCGACAGCGTGGACTTCTATTCCGAGCCCTACGACTGTGCGATCCTCCTGGCCAACGGGCGTTTTCCCGCCGATATCGAGAGTTTCAAGCTGTTCGATGAATGGCTGATCCCGGTGTGCCACCCGGATTACATGGCCGAGGCGCAACCGGACCTTGCCGATCTGGCCCAGTGCGAATTCCTGCACCCGTCCCCTGACCGGCGAGACTGGCGGCGCTGGCTGGCTCGCATGGACGCGCTGGACATCAGCATCGACCACGGGCAAGTGTTCGATACCCTCGACCAGGGCATCTCGGCTGCCCAGCAAGGCCTGGGTATTTCGGTGGTCGACCTGGTGCTGGCCAGTGCCGACCTGCTGGCCGGGCGCCTGGTTACGCCGTTCAAGCACGCGGTGGCCACCGGCGACGGCTATTACATGACCTGGCTCAAGGCCAGCCCCAAGGCGCGGCAGATGCACAAGCTGCGCGAGTTCCTGCTTGGCCAGGTGCCACCGCTGCCCTGCAAGGACATCAATTACCTGTACGGTTGAACACGCGTTCGAGCAAACGCCCGGCGGTGGAGCGGTTTTTTGGCGGGGCGTTTGTCTTGAGAAATTCAGCGCCTTAGGGAATTGCAAGTAACTGATTGATTTAGCAGCGGCTCTGTGGGAGCGGGCGCGCCCGCGAACACCGGCGCAGCCGGTGCCATCCATCGAGTCGGATTCTTCGCGGGCATGCCCGCTCCCACAGTGGCCGCGTCGCGTTTGCCAATTGGTGTTACCTGCGCGACAGCGCACCCCCATGGGTTGGACGTTCTCCTACAAAAATGCGCTGCGACGGTGCGTCAGCGGTAGAATCGCCGCAATCAGCACAACAAACGATTCAGAGGTCGACGCGGTGGAGTTGCAGCAGGGCTTTGTCCTGACCCGACATTGGCATGACACGCCCGAAGGCACCTGCGTGGAATTCTGGCTGGCCACCGACCAGGGGCCACGGCAGTTGCGCCTGGCGCCACAGGTATCGGTGGCATTCATCCCCCAGGCGCAGGAAGCGCACGCGCGGGTGCTGCTGGCCAACGAAGCCGGTGTCGAGTTGCGGCCGCTGCAGCTGAAGGACTTTGACCAGCGCCCGGTGTTGGGCCTGTACTGCCGCCAGCACCGGCAACTGATGCAGCTGGAGCAACGCCTGCGCACCGCCGGTATCGATGTGTTCGAAGCCGATATTCGCCCGCCCGAGCGCTACCTGATGGAGCGCTTCATCACTGCCCCGGTGCAGTTCACTGGCCAACCGGATGCCCAGAGTGTGTTCTGCGATGCCCAGCTCAAGCCCCTGCCGGGTTATCGGCCGCCGCTGCGCCTGGTGTCGCTGGACATCGAGACCAGCGAGCGGGGCGAGCTGTACAGCATTGCCCTGGAAGGCTGTGGCCAGCGCCAGGTGTACATGCTCGGGCCGGCCAATGGCACGGCTGATGGCCTGGACTTCGACCTGCACTATTGCGCCGACCGCGCCGACATACTGGCCTGCCTCAACCTGTGGATGGCCGAGCACGACCCGGATGCAATCATCGGCTGGAACCTGATCCAGTTCGACCTGCGCCTGCTGCACGAGCACGCCAAGCTGCTGCAGGTACCACTGGCACTGGGACGCAATGGCGCGCCGATGACCTTGCGCAGCCATGCCAGTGGTGGCCACGTGTTCGCCGATGCCCCGGGGCGGCTGCTGATCGATGGCATCGAGGCGCTGCGCTCGGCGACCTGGAGCTTCCCGTCGTTCAGCCTTGAAAGTGTCGCCCAGACGTTGCTCGGTGAGGGCAAGGCCATCGATACGCCGTACCAGCGCATGGATGAAATCAACCGCCGCTTCGCCGAGGACAAGCCGGCGCTGGCGCGCTACAACCTCAAGGATTGCGAGCTGGTGACACGCATCTTCGCCCACACCCGCCTGCTCGAATTCCTGCTGGAGCGGGCCTCGGTCACCGGCCTTGCGGTGGACCGCAGCGGTGGCTCGGTGGCTGCGTTCTGCCACTTGTACATTCCGCAGATGCACCGCCTGGGCTTCGTCGCGCCCAACCTCGGCAGCCGCCCCGACGAAGCCAGCCCCGGTGGCTTCGTCATGGATTCGCGCCCGGGCCTTTACGACTCGGTGTTGGTGCTGGACTACAAGAGCCTGTACCCGTCGATCATTCGTACCTTCCTGATCGACCCGGTGGGGCTGGTCGAAGGCTTGCGCCTGCCCGACGATGAACACTCAGTGGAAGGCTTCCGCGGTGGGCGTTTTTCCCGTAGCGAGCATTGCCTGCCGGCCATCGTCGAGCGGGTATGGCAGGGCCGGGAAGCAGCCAAGCGCGAGGGCAACGCGCCGCTGTCGCAAGCGCTGAAGATCATCATGAATGCCTTCTACGGGGTGTTGGGTTCGAGCGGCTGCCGCTTCTTCGACCCGCGCCTGGCTTCGTCGATCACCATGCGCGGCCACCAGATCATGCGCCAGACCCGCGCGCTGATCGAGGCCAGGGGCTACGAGGTGATCTATGGCGATACCGACTCCACCTTCGTCTGGCTCAAGGGCGCCCACGGCGAGGAGGCTGCAGCGCGCATCGGCCGTGAGCTGGTGGCCGAGGTCAACCTGTGGTGGTGCGAACACCTGCGCGAGCAGATGAACCTGGAAAGTGCGCTGGAGCTGCAGTTCGAGGTGCATTACCGGCGCTTCCTGATGCCCACCATCCGCGGTACGGACGAAGGCAGCAAGAAGCGCTACGCCGGGCTGGTGCAGCGGGCCGATGGCAGCGAGCAGATGGTCTACAAGGGCCTGGAGTCGGTGCGTACCGACTGGTCGCCGCTGGCCCGGCAGTTCCAGCAAGAGCTGTACGGGCGGATATTCCGTGGCCAGCCATACCGCGATTACGTGCGCGATTATGTGCGGCAGACGCTTGCCGGTGAGCTGGACGAATTGCTGGTGTACCGCAAGCGCTTGCGTCGGCCGCTGGCCGACTATCAACGCAACGTGCCGCCGCACGTGCGCGCGGCACGCCTGGCCGATGACTACAACCGCCACCTTGGCCGCCCGATGCAATACCAGCGTGGCGGCTGGATCAGCTACCTGATGACCACCGCGGGCCCCGAGCCGCTGGAAAACCCGCAGGCGCCCATCGATTACGATCATTACCTGAGCCGCCAACTGCAGCCGGTTGCCGATGCCATTCTGCCGTTCGTTGGCGACAGTTTCGAAGGATTGGCAGGCCAGCAGCTGGCGCTGTTCTGAAGAGGTGGTACCTATCTAGCCTATCGCTTGGCAAGCCTGCGTCTAGTGTCGGGCCTTTGGATCAGCCAGAGGCGCAACAACGTGACTACACCCAGCCAGGAACTACCGCCAACCGCCGATACGCTGGCCATGGAGCAGGCCTATCAGGACAACCTCATCGTCAAACGACTGCCCAGATGGATTCGCCGACTGCGTATCGTATCGCCGACCGAGCAGAACATCCCGGCCAACGGTCTGTATGAATCGCAGCATGCTGCTTTACGTGACGCGTTGAAAGACAGCCTGGCCTGTCGACAGTGGCTGGAAAAGGAGCTTGCGCGAATCGAGGGCATCGACCGTTTCGTCAAGCCGCTGCTTCAACACGCCATGCAGGAAGAATTCGGTACCACGGAAAATGTCGATGGCCTGTATTTCAGGCGCTGGTACACCTACACCGCTCCCAGCCAGGGCACCGTGTGGGGGCGCTACCCGGTGGTGGAAAAGGACTATTTCGACGTACCGCTGATCGAGGCGGCACTGGACAACTTCACGCCGGGCGAGGGGCGGAACGAACAGCACAAGGACAACTGCATCGTCGACAGCCTGTCGCGACGGCTCGATTCACCAACCGCGCCAGCCTTCGCACGCTTGTGCCGCAAGCTGGATCTGGGCAAGCGTTATCAACGGCACCTGGACAGTGTGCTCAAAGCGCCGAGCAGCCAGGCAAGCGGCTGGCGCAGCATGGCTTCGACGCTTGCCCAGCTTTACAGCTCGGTCATGCTGATCGATGCGTGCAAGGCTAAAGGCGATGGAGTACTGAGTGCTGCCGAACTGGACCTGGTGCTAGAGCTATGCAAGCACGGGAGACCTGGCACGCTGTACGAGTCGAAAGTGGTGGCCCGGCAACTCAAGGCGTTCGGCTGCGATTTGCAACAGATCGTGATACTCGATGTATTTCATGACAAAGTCAGCCGCAAGATCATTGTCTATATTCCCGATGACCCCCACGGTCCCTGGACCGCAAGCCCCGACCTGGAAAGCTTCACCCGCGAGGTCCTGGGCCAGCGTCTGCGAGACAAGCGCTATCAGGAATTCTTCAAACGCTTCATACGCCGGCGCGACAGCCAGCAGTTCTTCTCCAGGGTTGCCAAGGAACTGGTGGGCGTCGCCGATTGGGCAACTCGGGAAATGGACCAGCACATGCGGGACTACCCGCTGCCGTTGTTCGCCCACCTTGCCGCCGCGCGCATTGCCCATATCAAGGACGATGCTGCGCTGATTGCAACGCCGGTGTCAGACCTTGACCGCAAGGCCCAGGAAGCTCATCAACAAAGGTTGGTTGCCGAGGGTTGGACCCTGGCCACGGTGGCGGGCGTGTTCATCCCCGCACTCAATGCACTGCTGCTGGCGGTAATGGTCTGGGACCTGCTGGGCGAGCTGTTCCAGGCCGTTGAAGACTGGCGCGAGGGCGATACCAGCGCCGCAATGGAGCATGTGCTCAACGTGACCAAAGACCTGGCCGTGATCGGTGTCACCGCCGTGGTATGGCGGGAAGCGAGCCGGGCCTGGGCCGCATTGGACCAATGGGTGCCAGCGCGCCTGGAAGACGGCCGCGAGAAACTCTGGAATGGAGACCTGGTGCCGTTTCGCAGCGCTGCACTTCCCGCTGGGGAAGTGGCCGATGCAATGGGCATCTACCGTGCCCAGGACAGAAGCTGGATGACCATGGACGGCCACAACTACGAAATCGTCCAGCGCGCAGATGAAGAGTGGCAACTGGCACCACGAGGTGGTCATGGACCTTTGTTGCGTCACAATGACGCCGGTGCCTGGCGGCTGTGGACCGAGCAGCCTGCCCGCTGGGCAGACAAGCACAGGATGTTCCGCCGCCTGGGTGAGCGTTTCGCTCGGCTGGATGATGAACAGATTGACCAGGCCATGGCCGTCCATGCCCTGGATGCAGACCATCTACGGGCGCTGCATGTGTACGGCCGGCCACCTGAGGCCGAGCTGGTCGATACCGTAGAGCGCCTGCTGATCGACCGCCGGCTGCAAACCCTGCTGGACGATTTGAAGCTCGGGCGGATGCCGGAGGACGCGCCGTTGCTGTCGAAGGCCCGGGCGTTGCCTGGCGTCACCGAGCACGACGGGCCGGCATTGGCGGCGCAGGTCTCGGCAAGGCGGCGCCAGCTGTTTCAACAGGTGTATGACGGGCAGCAGGAGCCAGACGATGCGGCGGTGGCAACCTTGCGCAAGGCATTCCCGAGCCTGCATGGCCGAGCGGCGCGCGAGCTTGTGGGTGGGCTGTCGGCAGAAGGAGCGGAGTTTCAGGCACTGGTCACCGGCACTGTGCCGTTTCGGCTGGTCGAGAGGGCCAGGCTCAGCGTACTGCGTATACGTGTTGCGCGTGCCTGCGAGGGGCTGTTCATCGAAACGCCTCAGACCCTGGACCAGGCCAAGGTCGCGCTGACGCTGCTGGAGACTCTGGATGTCAGGGAGGCCAGGCCGCGCTGGCGGCTGTACGATGGCGATAGCCCGCAGCCGGTAATGACTACCGCTGGCGACGGGCAGAACTACAGGCTTGTGCATGACAACGGGCAGTTCGAGCTTGAAGATGCGCTAGGCCTCGAACTGAGTGGCCCCGGCGAGCTGTTCGATACCTTGGCGGCTGCGTTTGCCCCGGCCGATCATGCGGCACTCGGTATCACTGAACCCTACGCCCCGGGTTTGAGAGCAGTGTTGGCCCGGCAAATGCCCGGGCACAGCAGGGTACTCGCCCAGGTGTTGGGCAAAAACCCTCGACAGCCATGGATGCTGGCGCCACTGCGCCTGGAGGATGGCAGGGTTGGCTACCCGCTGGGCGGTGGCCAGGGACGCTTTGCCCGGCCTGGGTCCCGACCCCTGGCGTTCGAAGCGCGTCTGCGCGACCTTTACCCGGCGTACAGTGATGAAGAGATCGAAGCCTGGCTGACCACATTGCATGCTTCGGGGCGTGATACCGACACTGAGCTCGGTGTGCTCGAAGAGCAGGCCCGTCGGTTGAGCGAGCACCTGAAAAGCTGGGAGCGGCGAGGGTTGCTGGTTGGAGAACAAGCCGAGCGCAAGCGGTTTCGCAAAGCAATCATGCAATGCTGGCGGGAACGGGTGCCCGGTCAAGTTACACCTGAGCATCAACGTCTGGCTTTAACTTGGCAGTACAGCGCGTATGACCTGTGCTCATTGCCTGAATTGGGCCCACTCTTCAGCTTCCCGCACGTTACCGAACTTTCCCTACGCAGCCTGTTGCTGAAAGAAGTGCCAGAGCAATTCCTGCTTTCATTCCCCAATCTGACCTCGCTGGAACTGAGCTACAACCAGTTGCAACGTCTGCCAGCGAGCCTGTCGTTGCTCAATGACTTGCGCATACTCGACTTGTCCGGCAATCGCATCTCGCTGGACTTGCCTCAGGCTCAAGTGCTGGCGGACTGCCGCCAGTTACGTTACCTGAACCTTTCGGACAACCGTTTGAACATTGCATTTTCTGTGGCGCAGATGAACCAGTTGGCCGAACTGCGTTTGCGCAATGCCGGGTTGGTATTGCTGCCCCAGGGCATTACGGAAAGTCAGACGTTGTACATGCTCGATGCTTCCAACAATTTCATCACTCTGTTGCCCCCTAACTTCATCCAGTCCCCGTTGTGGCGGGACGGCTACGTGGCGCTGTCAGGCAATCCTGTGCTGCTGCACCAGGCTGAAGATGTGCAGGAGGCCTGGAACATTCCGGAGGACAGTTCAGTCCCTCACAAGTTTCGCTGGGTGGACCGCCTGGACGGTGATAGACGCGAAGATCTGGGTAACCTGTGGGCCACTGTTGAGCAAATGGATGGGGTGACGAACTTCATGCAACTGCTGAAACAGCTTACGCGCTCGCAAGACTTCACCCATCCTCGATATGGGGAAATGCTGGCTGCACGCGTTTTGACCATGATGGAAAAGGTGGACAGCTCAGCAGCACTGGCCAATGAAATTTTCGCCAATGCACTGGTCGAGAACTGCGCCGACAATGCCACGGTGGTCTTCCAGCAGCTTGAAATCCGATGCCTTGTGTGGGAAACCGAGCAGGCCGCTCCTTCTGGCAGCCAGGAACAAGCCCTGGTGAAACTGGCGCGGCAGTTGTGGAGGCAGCAGGAGGTTGACTTCATCGCCTTGCGCGAGGCTGAGGCTGCAGGTGCGGGCAATGAGTCGATCGAATGGGCGCTGGCCTACTCGATCCGCTTGCGCGAGGACCTGGGCCTGCCTGGCAACGCGCGGAGCATGCTACACGCGGGCATCCCGGACCTGGATGACGCTTCGGTGATGCGCGCGGGTGATCAGGTCAGGCGTAACGAGACAGACCAATCGGTGGCAGTGTGGATGGTCCAGCAACCGTTCTGGAGAAATTATCTCGAGAAACGCTACGTGCGCGAACTGGAAGTGCCGGCCAGTTTTCAGAACCAGTTGGCAGAGGATGCAGATGCCGAAGACGCCGCCAGGTTGATGGCGGAAATCAGGCTTTGGACTGAGAAGACCGAGCTTCAACTGACCTTCGAGGCTCTGCAACGGCCGGTATGACCAGGGCGCATTGGACTATGCTCAAGCTACAAGTGATAGAGGTACTTTTTCGGGCTCGGGACGGGGAGCGACCGCACTTGGTAACCGCCGGTTACTGTTCATTCAAACATGGAGGCCTTTTGCTGGTTTACGCTCGCTTGTCGGATCTTTCGCCCTGATCTGTAGTCTTCTGGTTTATCGAGAGAATAAGGAGATACGCATGCTCGTCCGGTCACTGACCCTCGCCACCTTGCTCGCGCTCGTCGGCCCTGTGTTTGCTGCCGACAGTGACGCGCCGCTGGCCAAGGAACTGGGCAAGGCCAGGCCCTTGGTCGTCATTGCGCCCAGCAGCGCCGACCCGACGTTGCGTGGGTTGAACGAGGCTCTCAAGGATCCGGCCACCCAGGCCGCCTTCAAGGAGCGAAACCTGGTGCTCTACAGCGTTGCCAACATGATGGGCAAGCGTGAGGACAAGAACCTGGAGCAGCAGACTACCATGGCCTTGATCCGCGAGTTGAAGCTGGGTGCCAGCAAAGGCACCAAGGTGATCCTGGTGGGCAAGGACGGTGAACGGCACATGCTCAAGGACGATGAGGAGGGCGGGGCCATTGACCCGCAGGTTATTTTCAAGGCGGTCGATGAGCTGCCTGCCAGCGAAAAAGCCATGACGGCGCCCGAACCTGTGGCTGCAGCGGCACCGGAAGCCAAGGCCAAGGACAGCAAGCCCGCCAAACCCGCCAAACCGGCCGCGCCACCCAAGCCGCTGGAAGACTGACCCTGCACGACGGCCCCGAGGCACCTTGGGGCCGTTGTGTATCCCACTGTATCTGCCCACGCCGCAGACCCATTCCCATACAAAACCGCACCCCGCGCGATACATCCACGACATACCGCAACGGCCTAATGGCTCCACATTCCAACCACAGTGGAGCGACACCATGACTCAAGTACGAAACACCCTCGGCCTGCTCGGCGCTGCCCTGATCGGCAGCATGGCTTTGAGCAGCAGCGCTTTTGCCGTCGAGCCGTTGGCCCAGGGTTACCAGCTGGCTTCGGCCAAGGTGGCAGGCGAGGGCAAGTGTGGTGAAGGCAAATGTGGTGGCAGCGCAAAGGCCACCCAAGGCGAAGGCAAATGCGGTGAGGGCAAGTGCGGCGCCAGCGCCAAGGCCGGGGCCGAAGGCAAGTGTGGCGAGGGCAAGTGTGGTGATGCCTCGTTCGCCAAGACCGACAGCAACCACGACGGCAAGGTCTCGCGCGACGAGTTCCTGGCGGTGGCCAAGGACCGTGCCGGCGACTTCGACAAGATCGACAGCAACCATGATGGCTTCATCTCCGAACAGGAGGCGGCGGATCACCTCAAGGCGATCTACCAGGCTAACGGCAAGGCCATGCCCGAAGGCTTGTTCAGCCACCTGACCGGCAAGTCCTGACCTTCTGCCCCATGAACCGCGCAACGCCCCTCCTGCTGGTCAGGCGGGGCGTTGTGCCTGTTGCGGAGACCTGTTCATGCACCCCACATCTTTGCCCCCTGCACCGTTACAGACCGGGCTTGGCCTGCGCCGCGGCCTGTTGCCGGAACTGCTGGCCATGGAGGCTGGCGCCGTGGACTTCCTGGAATGCGCACCGGAAAACTGGATTGCCGTGGGTGGTGCCTATGGCAAGGGCCTGGCGCAGTTGGCCGAGCGTTTTGCCATTACCTGCCACGGGCTGTCGTTGTCGCTGGGTGGCAGCGAGCCGCTGGACCGCCATTTCCTTGGCCAGACCCGCCAGTTTCTCGATCGCCACCAGGTGCGCCTGTACAGCGAGCACCTGAGCTACTGCAGTGATGACGGGCACCTGTATGACCTGATGCCCATTCCGTTCACCGACGAAGCGGTGCACCATGTGGCCGCGCGGATTCGCCAGGCCCAGGAACACCTGGAGCGGCGTATTGCCGTGGAAAACATCAGCTACTACGCGGCGCCGTACCAGGCGATGAGCGAACTCGATTTCATCCGTGCGGTCCTCGAGGAGGCCGACTGCGACCTGCTGCTGGACGTCAACAACGTATTCGTCAACGCCTGCAACCACGGTTACGACGCCCGCGAATTCCTGGCGGGCTTGCCCCAGGCGCGGGTGACCGGCATGCACGTGGCTGGCCATTACGATGAAGCGCCGGACCTCAAGGTAGACACCCATGGGGCTGCGGTGAAGGAGGATGTGTGGGCGCTGTACGCGGTCGCCTGTGCGCGTTTCGGTGTGCAACCCACCGTGCTCGAGCGTGATTTCAACTACCCGCCGCTGGTCGAACTGCTCGCCGAAACGGCGCGCATCCGCACTGTGCAGCGTGCTGCGGGAGGGCATGCAAATGAATGAGACCTTGCGTGAGCAGCAGTACACCTTGGCCCGACACCTGCGTGACCCGCAGCGCCATGCGCCGCCGCCGGGCGTGGAGGCCCGGCGCCTGAAGGTTTACCGCGAGCTGTTCTATGGTGCTATCGAAGGTTTGCTGGCCGGCAGTTTTCCGGTGATGCGCCAGGCGTTGGGTGAACCGCGCTGGCATGCCCGAGTGCGAGATTTCTATGCCAACTATCGCAGCCAAACACCGTTGTTCACCGAGATTGCCGAAGCGTTCGTCGACTACCTGCAGGGTGTCGAGCTGGATGCGCCCTGGCAGCTGGAGCTGGCGCACTATGAGTGGGTCGAGGCGCAGTTGTATCTGAGCGATGCGCAGGACCCGGCCCATGACCCGGCAGGCGACCTGCTGGAAGGGGAGCCACTGTTGTCGTGTGTGGCGCGGGTGCTGGCCTATCGCTGGCCGGTGGAGCGGATCGGGGCGGATTACCAGCCAGCGGTCGCGCCAGAGGCGCCGACCTTGTTGCTGGTTTATCGCGATGCGGGGCTGAAGGTGCGCTTCGCGCGCCTGGCGCCGCTGGCGTACCGGTTGCTGGCGCTGGAACAGGGCAGTGGGCGGGCGCGGTTGCAGGCGTTGGGCGGTGCTGTGGAGGAGGGGCTGGCGTTGCTGGAGGGGCTGCGCGAGCAGGGGGTCATCATCGGTACATGTTGAATTGTGGTATTGGGGCGCTTTGCGCCCCATCGCCGCGGTTCGTCGCCACGACAAGCCAGCTCCCACAGGTACAGCGCATGCCCAGAATCTTGCGCAGTACCTGTGGGAGCTGGCTTGCCGGCGATGGGCTGCAACGCAGCCCCGGCGATATCACCTGCAGAACCGCCCTCTGAGCCAATGATCCAGGCTCAACCGCCCAGCCCCTTTCAGCAGCAGTGGCAGCAACGCCACCAGGTAGATCAGCGGCAGCTTGTAATTGCCAAAGCCCTGGTCGGTAATGGCATAACCTTGGGCCAGTTCGGCCAGGCTCGACCAGTGCGCCGGCCAATGCACCGCGGCAATCGCCACCACGGTCACCACCATCAGCCCCAACGAGGCCAGCCGGGTACCCAGCCCCAACAATAGCAGTAACGGCAGGATCAGCTCCGCCCACATCGACAGCTGCCAGTTCAGCTCTGCAGGCAGCAGGTTGAAGGGGAACGGGAAGTTCGCCTGCAGGTCGGCGAACCAGTTGCTGCCATTGAATTTCTCCCAGCCGGATTCAAAAAACTCCCAGGCCAGAAACAGCCGCAACGGCAGGTCGGCGCTCCAGGTACCGAAGCGGTCGAAGGTGGTCAGGGTGCGGGTCAAGGTGGTCATGCTGGTTTCTCTCTTCAGGAAAGGGCACGGGCGTTACGGCGTTGCTGACGGGCCAGCTTGGCGGTGAGCTTGACGGCGATGGCGCTGAACATCAGGGCGAACGCCAGCGGGTACCAGCCGCCCATGGGGATGCGTTTGTAGAACGACAGGCAGAACACCGCGGCCAGTACCCACATGCCGGTGCTGTGCAGGGCCTGCCAGGCACGGCCACCCAACAGGCGCATCGGGGCCTTGAACGAGGTGATGGTGAGCAGCAGCAGGAACAGGTAGCCGAGGGTGCCGGGCAGGCTGGAAGTGAGCGTGCGGCCGGCCCAGAACAGCTCGGGGAATTGCTGGGCATAGCGGTAGATCAGTACGCCGTGCACGGTGTGGGAAAAGGCGAATGCCAACCCCAGATAGCGCCGTTCCTGGAGGATGCGGCGACTGCTGGTGCCAGGCAGCAAGGTCACCAGCGACGAGGCCAGAAAGGCCAGCAGGAATAGCGCGAAGGAGCTGCGCGCGGTGGCACGGATCGCGCTGCGCAGGCCGTCCGGATCAGGTTGGCTGGCCAGGACCACGGCGGTCATCGCCAGGGTCAGGCCGGCGAGCGTGGCGAACAGCTTCCAGCCGGAGGGAAGGGTGAGGGGTTTCATCAGGGAGGCTCCCGGGGTGTGGTTGTGTGACCGGGAGTGTGTCGGGGTGGGGTATCTGCAGTGTGTCGGCGGTGGTGGGGTTGTGTATCGGATTGTAGAAGTCGCTCAAGCGCCGCAGTCCCTGTAGGAGCGGCCTTGTGTCGCGATGGGCTGCGAAGCAGCCCCAGGTTTTCAGCTTCGCCGCATGAATTGCCGGGGCCGCTTTGCGGCCCGATCGCGACACAAGGCCGCTCCTACCTGAGATTGCCTTACTTCAGCTCGATCTGCGCGCACAGCCCGCCGCCTGCGCGGTTGCTCAGGGTCAGTCGGCCACCCATGGCCTGGATCAGCTGATGGGCAATCGCCAACCCCAGCCCGGTGCCGCCGGTGCTGCGGTTGCGTGAACCTTCCACGCGATAGAACGGCTTGAGCACTTCATCCAGTTCGCCACCGGGTATGCCCGGCCCGTTGTCGAGCACGCGGATCACGGTCCTGTCGCCCTCGCGGCACACCTCCAGCTCGGCAGCACCGGCAAACTTGAGGGCGTTGTCCACCAGGTTCACCAGCACTCGGCGCAGGGCATGCGGGCGGGTTTCCAGCAGGCTGCCGCTACTGCCATGGCGCTGCACCTGGGCGCCACTGTCCTGGTAGTCGAACACCAGGCTGTCGAGAAAGGCATCGAGGTTGACCCGGCACGGTGCTTCGGTGCTGGTGTCCATACTACGGGCATAGGCCACGCCTTCGCGCACCAGGTGTTCCATTTCACCCAGGTCGCTCCACAGCTTGTCCTTTTCCACCCCTTCGTCCATCACTTCGACACGCAGTTTCATGCGCGTGATCGGTGTTTGCAGGTCGTGGGAAATGGCCGCCAGCAACTGCATGCGTTCTTTGAGGTAGGCAGCGATGCGCGCCTGCAGGGCGTTGAAGGCCACGGCGGCGTAGCGCACCTCGCGCGGGCCGCTTTCATCCAGCTGCACGCCAGGCTTGTCCGGGTCGAGATTGTCCACCGCGCGGGCCAGGCGGGTCAGCGGGCCGATCGCCAGGCGTACCGCCAGCCAGGTGCACAGCAACAGCACGGCCAACTGGATCAGCAGCACCACGGGCAGCCAACGTGCCACCGGGAGCGGCGACGGGGTTACGTCGATGGTCAGCGGAGCGCCATCGGCGAGGGTCAGGTGGGCCTGGAAGTGCGCATTCGGGCCGGGGATTTCCTGGAAGGAAAGGCGATAGTCGGCGCCAATGGCCTTGACGATCGAGTCCGCGGCCATGGGCGGGTCGCTGGTCGGCATGGCTTCGCCCGCCAGGCCCTGGTCCAGCCGGTAGCGGTAGGTACGCCGCTCCAGACGCGGCAGCCAGGCGGGGCGCTCGGCCGCGGGCAGGCGGTCGAGGATGGCCACCGAGGTGGCCACGTCCTGCTCCAGGGTGCTGAGCATCATCGAGCGGCTGCTGATGTAGCGCTCGTAGGCCTGCAGGCCGAACGACAGGCCGTAGGCCAGCACCAGGCCGGTGAAGAAGATCAGTGCCAGGCGCGAGGCCAGGGTACGTGGCCACTTCATGATGGCGACTCGAGCAGTTGCACCGGCAGCGAGAACACGTAGCCCTCGCTGCGCACGGTCTTGATGCAGCTGGGTTCGCGGGCGTCGTCACCCAGGCGCTGGCGCAGGCGGCTGACCAGCAGGTCGATG
The DNA here is from genome assembly GCF_046557535.1 of Pseudomonas sp. S1(2024). Lineage (NCBI taxonomy): Bacteria > Pseudomonadati > Pseudomonadota > Gammaproteobacteria > Pseudomonadales > Pseudomonadaceae > Pseudomonas > Pseudomonas sp. S1(2024). The sequence continues at coordinate 24,169 of NZ_JBKGFP010000047.1, read as the reverse complement.
GAGCGGTCGAAGATGTCGGCTTCGCGGCCCTGGGTCAGGTTGAGCAACTGCTCACGGCTGAGCACCCGCTGCGGGTGGTCGAGAAACACCCGCAGCAGGCGGTATTCGGCACCGCTCAGGGCTACCAGGGTGCCTTCGCTGTCGAGCAGGTGGCGCGCGGTGGTGTCCAGCCGCCACTGGCCGAAGCCGAGCAGGCGGCTGCTTTCGCTGATGGTCAGGTTGGGCGGCAGCATGCGCGTGCGGCGCAGCACGGCGTTGATGCGGGCCAGCAGTTCGCGGGCCGAGAACGGCTTGGTCAGGTAATCGTCGGCGCCCATTTCCAGGCCGATGATGCGGTCGGTTTCGTCGTTGCGGGCGGTCAGCATCAGCACCGGGGTGTTGCGGTGCTTGCCGGCGCGCAGCTCGCGGCACAACAGCAGGCCGTCGTCGCCGGGCATCATGATGTCCAGGACGATCAGGTCGACGCTGTTGGCTTCGAGAAAGGCGCGCATCTGCCGGCCGTCGGCGACGATGCTGGTGCGCAGGCCGTTCTTCTTCAGGTAGTTGCCGACCAGTTCGCGGATTTCGCGGTCGTCGTCGACGATCAGGATGTGATCGACGTGTTCCATGCGCTGCGTTCCTGTGCAAGAGGGGATGGGCGCAGTGTACCGAGCGCGTTGGCGCTTGCCTGCGGGGGTTTGTATTGCAGTGTATCTGCCATGCGTACAGACACAGGAGGAAGCACATCACAGCTTCGGGCGACACATACGGGATACCTGGCCGGCGTGAAATGGCTCTCGACCGGGGAGCGCAACTCCCCACCCTCAAGCGTTACACAGGAGAGATGCCATGAACTTCAATACCTTCGCCCGTGCCAGCCTGCTTGCCGTGCTCAGCTTCGGCGCCATTGCCGCCCACGCCTCCACCATGCCGATGGACGACACCGGGGTCATGCAGTACCGCTACGGTGACCACCTGGATGTGAAGAAAGTGCTGTCGATACAGGATGACCAGAGCGACGCCTGCGGCCTGGTGAACACCCGCATGGACTACCTCGACTCCAAGGGCCAGCGGCAGAGCGTGCAGTACCGCACCTATGCCACCGGCGGTTGCCATGAGAATTGATCGCCGCTTGTTGTTGAAGGTTGGCGGCATTGCCCTGGCGCTGGCCGGCCTGGGTCTGGGCGGGCACCTGATGGCCCGCGACAGCTACGGTGCCATGCCGTCGCTGTCCGGCGCCAGCCAGTGGCTTAACTCGGCGCCGCTGGATGGCCCCGGGCTCAAGGGCAAGGTGGTGCTGGTGGACTTCTGGACCTGGGACTGCATCAACTGCCGGCGCAGCCTGCCGCATGTGAACGAATGGGCGCGGCGCTATGCCGACCAGGGCCTGGTGGTGGTCGGCGTGCACACCCCGGAGTATGACTACGAGCACGATGTAGGCACCTTGCGTGACAAGGTAGCCAGGCTGGGGATCGCTTACCCGGTGGCGGTGGATAACGACTACAAGGTGTGGAATGCCTGGGGCAACCAGTTCTGGCCGGCACACTACTTTGTCGACCGCAAGGGGCAGGTGCGCCATGTGCACTTTGGCGAGGGGGATTATGGTGGGCAGGAGCAGGTGATACAGGCGTTGCTGGATGAGAAAGGGTGAGTTGTCTGTGCCGGCCTCTTCGCGGGCTTGCCCGCTCCCACAGGGATTTGCGTAATCAGTGAAATTTGCGCAGTACCTGTGGGAGCGGGAAAGCCCGCGAAGAAGCCGACACCTGTCTGTCAGGTGAAACTGGCAAAGTGCGCCTGCATCCGCGCCGCGTCCGCCTGGCGCCCGCTGAACAGCTCGAACGCCTTCACCGCCTGGAACACGGCCATGTTGCTGCCATCCAGGGTGCGGCAGCCCAGTGCCCGGGCGGCGCGCAGCAGTTCGGTCTCCAGCGGGAAGTAGATGATCTCCGCCACCCACAGGCGAGCATGCAGCAGCTCCACCGGCAGCGGCGTGCCCGGCAGCTTGGCCATGCCCACCGGCGTGGTGTTGACCAGCCCGTCCGCCTCGGCCAGGGCCGTGGCCAGGTCGGTGCCGACAACGGCGCGCCCGGCACCGAAATGGGCATTCAGGTTGTCCACCAGGGCCTGTGCACGGGCCACGTCCACTTCGAACAGTACCAGCCGCTCGACCCCTTCACCCAGCAGGGCATGGGCCACGGCCGAACCTGCGCCACCGGCACCCATCTGCACCACCTGGCGCCGTGCCACATCCGGCAGGCCACGGCGCAAGCCTTCGGCAAAGCCCAGGCAGTCGGTGTTGTGGCCGACCCGCTTGCCGTCCTTGAGCACCACGGTGTTCACCGCACCGATGCCGCGGGCTTCGTCCGACAGTTCGTCGAGCAGCGGCAGGATCGCCTGCTTGAACGGGTAGGTGATGTTTAGCCCGGTGAAACCGGTGTGCTGGGCAGCGTCGAGCAAGCCGGGCAGGGCGCTGTCGTCCAGTTGCAACTGGTCGGCATCGATCAGCCGGTACAGGTAGCGCAGCGCCTGGGCATCACCTTCGTGTTCGTGCAGGGCAGGGGTGCGCGACAGCTGGATGCCACGGCCGATCAGGCCGGCGAGGATGGCTTGCTGGCTCATGCGCTGCGCTCCTGCAACATTTCGGCAAAGTGGCTGATGGCCATGCGATAGCCATGGCTGCCCAGGCCGCAGATGACCCCGACGGCGATGGACGATATGAACGACAGGTGACGGAACGGTTCGCGCTTGTGCACGTTGGACAGGTGCACTTCGATAACCGGCACTTCGCCGGCCACCAGGGCATCGCGGATGGCCACCGAGGTGTGGGTCCAGGCGCCGGGGTTGATCACGATGCCGGCGCAGCGGCCACGGGCGGCATGGATCCAGTCGATCAGTTCGCCTTCGTGGTTGGTTTGGCGGAATTCGATTTCCAGGCCGAGGGAATGGGCGGTGTCGGCACAACCCTGGGCCAGGTCGGCGAGGGTTTCGTGGCCATATTGGGCAGGCTCGCGGGTGCCCAGCATGTTCAGGTTGGGGCCGTTGAGCACGAGAATGAGGGGCTTCATGACGGGCATCGCTTTGTTGTTGTTGGATGCTTCCTAGTTTTGTACCGCCTGGTTAGTTTAGTCAATTGGACTAAACCGCTGTTCCGGGAAAGTGGGCGATTATCGAACTTGATATCGCCTGTACCGGCCCTATCGCCGGCAAGCCAGCTCCCACAGGAACTCCATAGGGCTCCAGCTTTGTCGCCTGCAGCTTGATTACAAAATTGTAATTTTCCCGCCACCGCCCCGATAAGCGCGGCTTTCTACAGTCCCTCGGCAAATCTCGCCGACGAGGACTGTTTCGTGCCCATCCCCCGCAAGACCGCCTTGCTCTGCCTGTTGCTGGCTGGCGCCGGCACTGCCCAGGCCAGCCAGAGCCTGAGCCTGCCCCAGGCGCTAGACGCCGCCTTTGCTCAGAACCCGGAGCTGGCCGCAGCCGGACGGGAAATCGGCATTGCCGATGGCGAACGGCGCCAGGCCGGGCTGATCCCCAACCCGGAGCTGTCCTGGGAGGTCGAGGACACCCGCCGTGACACCAGCACCACCACTGTCACCCTCAGCCAACCGCTGGAGTTGGGCGGCAAGCGCGGCGCACGCATCGCCGTCGCCGGTGCTGGCCAGGCCATTGCCCAGCTGGACCTGGAACGCCAGCGCAACGGCCTGCGCGCCGATGTGATACAGGCCTTCCACGCGGCCCTGCGCGCACAGACCGCGCTGGATTTGGCGCAGCAATCGCAGGCGTTGACCGAGCGTGGGCTGCGAGTGGTGCAGGGGCGGGTGACCGCTGGCCAGTCATCGCCCGTTGAGGCCACCCGGGCCCAGGTGCAGTTGGCCCAGGCCCAGGCTGAAGTGCGCCGTGCGCAAACCCAGCGCAGTGTGGCCTACCAGGCCCTGGCACGGTTGACCGGCAGCCCGCTGGCAAGCTTCGACCAGTTGCAGGCAACCAACCTGTCCCCCGGTGATGCACCCAGCGCCGATGCCCTGCTCGACCAGGTCGAGCAAACGGCCGAATGGCGCCTGGCCGCCGCCCAGGTCGAGCGCGGCGAAGCGTCCCTGGGATCGGAAAAGGCCCTGCGTATTCCCAACCTCACCGTCAGCCTTGGCAGCCAGTACAGCCGCGAAGACCGCGAGCGGGTCAATGTGGTGGGCCTGTCGATGCCCTTGCCGCTGTTCGACCGCAACCAGGGCAACGTGCTGGCCGCGGCCCGCCGTGCCGACCAGGCGCGTGACCTGCGCAACGCCGTGGAGCTGCGCCTGCGCAGTGAAACCCGCAGCGCTGTCAGCCAGTGGACCACGGCCATGCAGGAAGTGCAGGCCTATGACCGCACCATCCTGCCTTCTGCCCAGCAGGCCGTGGACACCGCCACACGCGGTTTCGAAATGGGCAAGTTCGCCTTTCTCGATGTACTCGACGCCCAGCGCACGCTGATCGAGGCACGCGGGCTGTACCTCGAGGCGCTGGCCTCGGCGACCGACGCGCGGGCGCAGGTCGAGCGGATCTATGGCGACCTCGGTTCACTGTAGGAGCGGCCTTGTGTCGCGATCGGGCCGCAAAGCGGCCCCAGGTTCTCGACGGCATGCATACATTGCCGGGGCCGCTCTGCGGCCCTCCCTCCCCCCCCCCCCCCCCCCCCCCCCCCCCCCCCCCCCCCCCCCCCCCCCCCCCCCCCCCCCCCCCCCCCCCCCCCCCCCCCCCCCCCCCCCCCCCCCCCCCCCCCCGCTCCTACAGGCGATGGCATCAGCGCAAGACCTTTGCATTCAACAGCAGGAGCAACAATGAACAACCCACGCAAGATCGCCCTCCTGGCCGTGGCCATTGCCGCGCTTGGCCTCGGTGGCCTAGCCTGGACCGGCAACCTCGGCAACGCATCGAGCACTGAAGCCCGGCACGACGACCACGGCGAAGACACCCACGGCCACGGCGAGGAACAGGCCGGCGAAGGTCACGAAGAAGAGGCGGGCAAGCTGCACCTGTCCATCGCCCAGATCGAAGCTGCCGGTGTGCAACTGGCCGATGCCGGCCCTCGTGAACTGGGCACCGCCATCAGCTTCCCGGGTGAAATCCGCTTCGACGAGGATCGCACTGCCCACGTCGTGCCACGCGTGCCCGGTGTGGTCGAGTCGGTGCAAGCCGAACTGGGCCAGGCGGTCAAGCGTGGTCAGGTGCTGGCGGTAATCGCCAGCCAGCAGATTTCCGAGCTGCGCAGCGAACAACAGGCTGCCCAGCGCCGCCTGGAACTGGCGCGCCTGACCTTCCAGCGCGAACAGCAGCTGTGGCAGGAGCGGATCAGCGCCGAGCAGGATTACCTGCAGGCCCGTCAGGCGTTGCAGGAAGCAGAGATTGCCTTGGCCAACGCCCGGCAGAAGGTCGCCGCCGTGGGCCCGGCCGGTGCCGGCAACCGCTATGAACTGCGCGCGCCGTTCGATGCAGTGGTGGTGGAAAAGCACCTGACCGTGGGTGAGGTGGTCGATGAGACCAGCAATGCCTTCACCCTGTCTGACCTGAGCCGGGTCTGGGCCACCTTCGCCGTCGCCCCGCGCGACCTGGACAAGGTGACCACCGGCCGCAATGTCACGGTCAGCGCGCCGGACCTGGGTGCCCGGGTCGAGGGCAAGGTCAACTACGTCGGCAGCCTGCTCGGCGAGCAGAACCGTGCCGCCACTGTCCGCGCCACGCTGGCCAACCCCAACGGCGCCTGGCGCCCCGGGTTATTCGTCAACGTCGCGGTCAGCGTCGAACGCTTCAACGCCGCCGTGGTGGTACCAGAAAGCGCATTGCAATCCTGGGAAGAGCAGACCGTGGTGTTTGCCCGTACCGAGGAAGGCTTCGAGGCCCGCCCGGTGAAGGCCGGTCGCCGCGACGCCGGCCTGGTGGAAATCACCACCGGCCTTGCCGCCGGAACCCAGGTGGCCGCTGCCGGCAGCTTTGTCCTCAAGTCCGAGCTGGGCAAGGGCTCGGCCGAGCACAGCCATTGATCACGGGGACACCTGCATGTTCGAACGCCTGATCCAATTCGCCATCGAGCAGCGCCTGGTGGTGATGCTGGCCGTGGTCCTGATGGCCGCGGTGGGTATCCACAGCTACCAGAAACTGCCGATCGACGCTGTACCGGACATTACCAACGTCCAGGTGCAGATCAATACCGCCGCGCCCGGCTATTCGCCGCTGGAGACCGAGCAGCGCATCACCTTCGCCATCGAGACCGCCATGGCCGGCCTGCCCGGGCTCAAGCAGACCCGCTCGCTGTCGCGCTCGGGCCTGTCGCAGGTCACGGTCATTTTCGACGACGGCACCGACCTGTTCTTCGCCCGCCAACTGGTCAACGAGCGCCTGCAAGTGGCGCGTGAGCAGTTGCCCGCCGGCATCGAAGCGGGCATGGGGCCGATTTCCACCGGGCTGGGTGAAATCTTCCTGTGGACGGTGGAAGCCGAGCAGGGCGCGCTGAAGGAGGACGGCACACCCTACACCCCGACCGACTTGCGGGTAATCCAGGACTGGATCATCAAGCCGCAGTTACGCAACGTGCCCGGGGTGGCCGAGGTCAACAGCATCGGTGGCCATGCCAAGCAGTACCTGATTGCGCCGGAGCCCAAGCGCCTGGCAGCCTACAAACTCACCCTCAACGACCTGATCGCGGCGTTGGAGCGCAACAACGCCAACGTCGGCGCCGGCTACATCGAGCGCAATGGCGAGCAGTTGCTGATTCGCGCGCCAGGCCAGGTGGCGTCGGCCGAGGACATCGCCAATATCGTCATCTCCAGTGTCGATGGCACGCCAATCCGCGTCAGCCATGTTGCCCAGGTCGGCCTGGGCGAAGAGCTGCGCTCGGGCGCGGCCACCGAAAACGGCCGGGAAGTGGTGCTGGGCACGGTGTTCATGCTGATTGGCGAGAACAGCCGCACAGTGGCCCAGGCGGTCGCCGCCAAGCTGGTCGAGATCAACCGCAACCTGCCCAAGGGCGTGGTCGCGGTGACGGTGTACGACCGCACCAACCTGGTGGAAAAGGCCATCGCCACGGTGAAGAAGAACCTGGTCGAGGGCGCCATCCTGGTCATCGCCGTGTTGTTCCTGTTCCTGGGCAACATCCGCGCTGCATTGATCACCGCCATGGTCATTCCGTTGTCGATGCTGTTTACCTTCACCGGCATGTTCAGCAACAAGGTCAGCGCCAACCTGATGAGCCTGGGCGCACTGGACTTCGGCATCATCGTCGACGGCGCGGTGGTGATCGTGGAAAACGCCATCCGCCGCCTGGCCCACGCCCAGCAACGCCATGGCCGCATGCTGACCCGCACCGAGCGCTTTCATGAAGTGTTCGCTGCCGCCCGTGAGGCGCGCCGGCCGCTGATCTACGGCCAGCTGATCATCATGGTGGTGTACCTGCCGATCTTTGCCCTGACCGGGGTGGAGGGCAAGATGTTCCACCCTATGGCCTTTACCGTGGTCATCGCCCTGCTTGGTGCCATGATCCTCTCGGTCACCTTCGTGCCGGCGGCCATTGCCCTGTTCGTCACCGGCAAGGTCAAGGAAGAGGAGGGCCTGGTAATGCGCACGGCGCGTCGGCGTTATGCCCCGGTGCTGGCCTGGGTGCTGGGCCGGCGCAAGCTGGCATTCGCTGCCGCCGCTACCTTGGTGTTGTTGTCCGGGGTGATGGCCAGCCGCATGGGCAGCGAGTTCATCCCCAGCCTCAGCGAAGGCGACTTTGCCCTGCAGGCCCTGCGCGTGCCGGGCACCAGCCTGTCGCAGTCGGTCGACATGCAGCAGCGCCTGGAACAGGCGATCATCGCCCAGGTGCCGGAAGTGGAACGGGTGTTCGCCCGCACCGGCACCGCCGAGATCGCCTCCGACCCGATGCCGCCGAACATTTCCGACGCCTATGTGATGCTGCGTCCGCGTGAGCAATGGGGCGACCCGGGCAAGCCGCGTGATGAGCTGATCGCCGAGGTACAACGTGCCGCCGCCAGCGTGCCGGGCAGCAACCACGAGCTGTCGCAGCCGATCCAGCTGCGCTTCAACGAGCTGATTTCCGGGGTGCGCAGCGATGTGGCGGTGAAGCTGTTTGGTGATGACATGGACGTGCTCAACCGCACCGCAGCGCAGATCGCCAGCAGCCTGCAAGGCGTGCCGGGCGCGTCCGAGGTAAAGGTCGAGCAGACTACCGGCCTGCCGGTGCTGACCATCGATATCGACCGCGACAAGGCGGCCCGCCATGGCCTGAACGTGGGCGATGTGCAGGACGCCATTGCCATTGCCGTGGGTGGCCGCACGGCCGGCACGCTGTACGAAGGTGACCGCCGTTTCGACATGGTGGTGCGCCTTTCGGAAACCCTGCGCACCGATGTCGACGGGCTGGCCAGCCTGCTGATTCCGGTGCCGGCCAGTGCTGCTGCGGGTGCCGGGCAAATCGGCTTCATTCCGCTGTCGCAGGTAGCCACGCTGAACCTGCAGCTGGGGCCGAACCAGGTCAGCCGCGAGGATGGCAAGCGGGTGGTGGTGGTCAGTGCCAACGTGCGCGGGCGTGACCTAGGCTCGTTCGTCGAGGAGGCAGAACAGACGCTGATCCAGCAGGTGCAGATACCGCCGGGTTACTGGACCCGCTGGGGTGGCCAGTTCGAGCAGCTGCAGTCGGCGGCCGAGCGCCTGCAGGTGGTGGTGCCGGTGGCCTTGCTGTTGGTCATGGCGCTGTTGCTAATGATGTTCAACAACCTCAGGGATGGCCTGCTGGTGTTCACCGGCATCCCGTTCGCCCTTACCGGCGGGGTGCTGGCGCTGTGGTTGCGCGACATTCCGTTGTCCATATCCGCTGGCGTGGGGTTCATTGCCTTGTCGGGGGTGGCGGTGCTCAACGGGCTGGTGATGATCGCCTTTATCCGTGGCCTGCGGGAAGAAGGGCGCACGCTGCGGGCGGCAGTCGAGGAGGGTGCGCTGACGCGCTTGCGGCCGGTGCTGATGACGGCACTGGTGGCGTCGCTGGGGTTTATCCCGATGGCCTTGGCTACCGGGACCGGGGCCGAGGTGCAAAGGCCGCTGGCGACCGTTGTGATTGGCGGGATTCTGTCGTCCACCGCACTGACCTTGCTGGTGTTGCCTGCGTTGTATCAGTGGGCGTATCGGCGGGAAGAGGTGCAGGAGGGTTGAGCGTTTTGGGGCCGCTTTGCAGCCCTTCGCGGGCTTGCCCGCTCCCACAGGTGTGTCGCTGAACCCATGGTTTGCGCGATCCCTGTGGGAGCGGGCAAGTCCTCTTTTTTCTGTGGGTGTTTTTGTTTGTTTTTTTTTTTTGCTGTCCGGCCCCCCCCCCCCCCCCCCCGCGAAGGGCTGCAAAGCAGCCCCCAAAATATCAAACGGTACTACGGGCTCCGGGCCGCGCGCTCTCCGTTCCCGCCTCATCATGCAACGAAATCCGCGAAGTCTCCGGCAAGGCCAACCCACCCACCAACGCCACCAGCGCAATCACCACCAGGTAGAACGCCGGTGCCAGGCTGCTGCCGGTCTGCCCGATCAGCCAGGTCGCCACCAGCGGCGCAGTGCCGCCAAACAGCGTATAGGCCACGTTGTAGGTAATTGCCGAAGCGGTATAGCGGGTGCGGGTGGGGAAGCTTTCCGACAGCAATGCCGCCGTGACCACGCCACTGCACAGCGCTCCCACCGCCAGCAGGATCACTCCCAGCAGTGCACCGGGCATCGAGCCGGAACTGGCCAGCCAGTACGCGGGGAACACGCACAGCATCACCCACAGGCAGGTAAAGCCGATGGTCTTGCGTCGCCCCACGCGGTCCGAGAACGCTCCGGCCAGCGGGCAGCCGACTGCGGCGAACAGCAGGGCCACGGTGGTTACCAGCAGCGATTGCGCGCGGGTCAGGTTGCCGACCAGTTGCAGGTAGGTGGCGAAGTAGGTGGTGAACATGTAGAACGACAGCGCGGTCAGCGAAATGAAAGCCCCCAGGTTGCGGATAGCCCGGCCATGGTTGCGCAGGGTTTCCTTGAGCGGCGAATGTTCATGCTCCTTGCCTTGGGCGATGGCTTCGCGGAACGCCGGTGTTTCTTCCATGCGCCAGCGCAGGTACAGGCCGACCAGCCCCAACGGCGCAGCGATCAGGAACGGGATGCGCCAACCCCATGCATTCATCGCCTCGGCCGACAGGCTGGCTTCCAGGCCATAAGCGATCACCGCCGCGCCGGCAAAGGCGGAAAAGGTCGACACCGGCACGAAGCTGCCATAGAAGGCGCGCTTGTCGTTGGGCGCGTGCTCCATCAGGTAGGCGCAGGCCCCGGCATACTCGCCACCGGCAGAAAAGCCCTGCAGGCAGCGCGCCAGGGTCAGCAGCGCGGGGGCTGCCAGGCCGATGCTGGCGTAGGTCGGCAGCAGGCCGATGAGGGTAGTGGAGCCGGCCATCAGCAGGATGGTCAGCGACAGGATGCGCTTGCGCCCCAGGCGGTCACCCAGCGCGCCGAACACGATGCCGCCCAGCGGGCGCAGGGCGAAGGCCACGGCGAACACCGCAAAGGTCTTCAGCAAGGCCACGCTGGCGTCTTCGCTGGCGAAGAACTGGCTGGCGATCAGGGTTGCGAGAAAGCCGTAGACGGCGAAGTCGAACCATTCGACGAAATTGCCGATGGCCGAGGCGGCGATCACCCGGCGCAGGGTGGCGGGGGATACCTCGTGAGGTGTGGGCATGCGAGTGCTCTCCGGTTCCATTGGCAGGCATGATGAAAGTGGCGCTGTCGTGCAGCGCCATCATTGTTGTGCTTGCCAGTAGATCGCCGGGTGCTGGAGGACGCTTTGTCGAGGGCGACCTCAAGATACCTGATTCAACCGCGAGCTGTTCGCTTGGCACGGTCCACTGTGGGAGCGGCCTTGTGTCGCGAAAGGGCTGCGCAGCAGCCCCTCGATTGCAGCTTCGCCACTGACATCGCCGGGGCCGCTTTGCGGCCCTTTCGCGACGCAAGGCCGCTCCCACAAGAGCCAATGCAGGCCGGGATGTTCATGCAAGACAGGTCATGCGCTTAGAAACGCATGTCCAGCGCCAGTTCGAAGGTGCGCGGCGGCCCCATGTAGTACTGGCTGTTGTAGGCCTGCTTGGCATACACCTCGTCGGTCAGGTTGCGTACCCGACCGGTGAGCGTGGTGTGTTCATCCAGCCGGTAGCGGGCGAACGCGCCGAACAGGGTGTACGCCGGGGCCTTGAGGCTGTTGGCGTTGTCGGCATACACCGAGCCCACGTAGCGCCCGTCTGCCCCCACCGACCACGCCGGGGTCAGGCTGTAGGTCAGCCACAGGTTGGCGACGTTGGCCGGTACGTTCACCGGTGCGTTGCCCTTGCGCGATACCGACACGCCGTTGACCGCCTCGTTGAACTCGTCGTACTGCGCATCGACATAGGCATAGTTGGCCTCGGCCAGCAGCTTCGGCGTCACCTGCAGGCGCCCGGACAGCTCGACGCCGCGGGAGGTCTGCTGCCCTGCCTGGACCGTGAGGTTGGCGTCGTTGGAGTCGCGCACGGCAAAGTCCTTGCGCACGATCTGGTACAGCGCCAGCGTGGCCGCACCGCGCCCGTCGAGAAAGTCGAACTTGCTGCCCACTTCCCACTGCTCGCCCTTGGACAGGTCGAACATCCCGACGTTGGAATAGGTCGCCGCCGCCAGCGAGCCTGCCGGCAGGTCGGCAGAGGTACTGTACTGCGCATAGACGCTGGCGGACGGGGTCAGCGCATACGTCAGGCCGATACGCCCGGAAAGCGGTTCCCAGCGGCGTTCGAAGAACGCCGGCGAGGTTGGCGTCACTGCGCCGTAGTTGGTCACCTGCATGTCCAGGTAGTCGTAGCGCAGGGCGGTCAGCAGGGCCAGGCGTTCGGTGAGTTGCAGGCGGTTTTCGGCAAACACCGCGCGGTTGGTCACCTCGTGACGGCGTTGCTTGGTCAGGCCGGCATTCACCCCGGGGATGTCGTCGAAGCTGCCGGGGGCGAAGTGCTCGGCATCGACCACGTCGCTCCAGCTGCTCGAGGTGGGGTAGAGGGTCTGGCGCATGAGCGAGTACTCCAGCCCCAGCGACCACTGGCTGGCCAGGCCGAACAGCTGGTTGTCGTGGCGCAGCTCGATGCGGTCGCCCAGCAGGTTCTGGTCGTGGCGCTGCAGGTAAGGGCTGCTGCGTCGTACCTTGCCATCGCTGGTGTAGCTGTAGCGTTCGAGGTTGCGGTAGTCGCGCTGGGCGTTGTAGTGGTACAGCGTGTTCTGCACGCTGGTGCTGTCGCTGAGCTGGTAGTCGAGGATCGAGCGTAGCCAGCGTACCCGCTGCTCATAGCGCCCGTCGCCGACGTTGTAGTTTTCGAAGCGACGGCTGTTGTCGATCTTCATCGTGCTGCGCCCGGGCAGGATCGGCGAGCCCCAGTAAGGGCTGTCTTCGCGGTCTTCCTGGTATTCCAGGGCCAGGGTGTGGGTGAGGTTGGGCGTGAGGTCGCTCAGCAACGAAAAAGCCAGGCTGTCTGTGTGCCGTTCGTTGCGGTCGATGTAGCCGTTGCCATGCCCGCGGCTGAAGTCCAGGCGCATGAAGTGGTGGGCATCGGCGGGGTTGCTGGCCAGAGCCTGGTTGATGCCGAACGCCACTTCGCTGTCGTCGAAGCTGCCATGGCGGATACGGCCGTCGATGGTCTGCTGATCGCGGCTGGCCAACTTGGTGATGTAGTTGATCGAGCCGCCGACAGCACCGGCACCATGCAGGAACGACGACGGGCCGCCAATCAATTCGACGCGGTCGAGTACCCAGGCATCCACTGGCCGGGTGGCGCTGCTGTAGCCCAGGTTGATGCCGTTGTACAACTGGGTGACCTGGTTCTGGGTGAAGCCGCGGTAGGCGACGAAGCCGCCAAAGCCCGGGTTGGCCGAGGCGTTGACGCCGGTCATGGCGTTGATCACGTCCTGGCTGTCCTTGGCGCCGCGCTCTTCGATCAGGCGGCGGTCCGAGACACTGACCGAGGCTGGCGTTTCCCGCGCGGTGAGGCCCAGGCGCGAGCCAGTGCGGATCGGCTCGTCCAGTTGCACGCCGCTGGCGGCGTCGCGTTCACCGTCGATGGTGGTGGCGCTCAGTTCTACCGGGGCAGCATCCGCCCAGGCAAGGTTGCAGGTGCCCATGAGGAGCACCAGGGAGGTTTTGCGAAGCATGTTGGTGTGTCTTCCACGCAAAGGTCATGGCTGACCGCGAACGCGCACAGTCAGGCGCGCCCGGCTGAGGTCAGGCGAAATGAGGTACGGCTGCGGGGAAGGTGGCAGGGGAGGCGCGGGGGTTGAGGGCGGGGCGTTGATAACGCGGCGGCGGTTGCGCCCAGCTGCGCACCACGATGGGCGAGGTGGCCACGGCTTGCGCCGGGGTGAACGACCAGCCGCTGCTGCTGAGCGGCACGGCCAGGCCGAACGAGGAGCACACCGGGCAATCGAGCTGGGCCATGTGCTGGTCGCCGCCAGCGCCTTCCAGGTCGATGGCTACGCCGTGTTCGCTGTTGATCGAGCAGAAACCGCCTTCCAGGCCGGCCAGGCGCAGGCCACCCATCTTGCCATGGTGCAGGCCACACAGAACCAGGCTGAACAGGACGCTGGCGTAGAGCGTCCAGGCGGTCAGCGTGCGGGTGTGCCGGGTGGTTTTCATGGCGGCGAATCTACCACCCGGACGAACGGTCGGGTAGTGCTTCGGCCTTGATATTTTTGCGGCGCTTTGCGCCCCAGGGTTCTGTCAGGCCGCACGCTCCAGTACATCCAGCAAATCGACGAACTCCAGCGCCAATTTGTGCCGCGGCGCCAGGTGCACTAGCGGCACCGAGGCATGGTGCGACTCACGCATCTTGATCGAATGGCTAAGGTATACCGGCAGCACCGGCATGCCCTCGCTGCGCAATTGCTCGACCAGGGTCTGGTGCAGTGCGGTGCGCTCGGCGAACTGGTTGACCACAACACCTTCCACCAGCAGCGCCGGGTTGTGGTCCTGGCGCAGTTCTTCGACCTCGGCCATGACGTTGTGCAGGGCCTGGCGCGAGAAACTGTCGCAGTCGAACGGAATCAACAGCCGCTCGGCTGCTACCAGCGCGCTGAAGGTATAGAAGTTGAGCGCCGGTGGTGTGTCGATGTAGATCCGCTCGTAGTCCTCGCCCAGCTCCACCAGCAGCTTGCGCAGCTTGTTGATCTTGAACTTGCGATCCAGCTTGCCTTGCAGGTCGCTGAGGTCGGGGCTGGCGGTGACCAGGTGCAGGTTGCGGTAGCGGGTCTCGGTGATCGCCACCCGGTGCTTCTTGCCGGCAGCGGTGACCGGCGACAAGGTCTGGCGGAAGAAATCGGCGATGCCGGAAGGAATGGCGTCATTGACCAGCCCGGTCAGGTAGTAGGTGGCATTGGCCTGCGGGTCGAGGTCAACCAGCAAGGTCCGATAGCCTTCGGCGGCACTGGCTGCGGCCAGGTTGCAGGCGATGCTGGACTTGCCGACGCCACCTTTCTGATTGAAAACCACACGACGCATCAGACGTTCATCCATGAAGTGAAAATGTCAGGTTGGGGTCAATCCTATGACTGAAACAAGACAGTTTCATGACAATGAATGTTACAACCTGCCCATTCATTATTGTTTGTTCCGGCCCTTTCGCGGGCATGCCCGCTCCCACAGGAACTCTGTTGCCCCCAAGGGTGGCGCATCATCTGTGGGAGCGGGCGTGCCCGCGAAAGGGCCGGAACAGGCAAGCAAGGGCGTTCAGGCAACAGCCACCCGATTGCGCCCCTCCTGCTTGGCCCGGTAAAGCGCCCGGTCAGCCTCGCTGAACGCATCCCCCGGTTCGCTCTCGGCCTCGCCATCCCAATGCGCCACCCCCAGCGACACCGTCACCGCGCCCACCGGCTCCACCGGCGTATCCTGCACCGTTAGCCGCAGCCGCTCGGCCACCGCTGCCGCAACGTCCAGGCTAGCCCCTGGCAGCAGCATCAGGAACTCCTCGCCGCCGGTGCGGCACAGCAGGTCACCCTCGCGGCAGCAGCGGCGCATCAGCTCCGCCAACCGGCGCAACACCTGATCACCCACCTCGTGCCCGTGGCAGTCGTTTACCCGCTTGAAATGGTCGACATCCAGCACGATGGCCGCAAACGCCCGGCCCTCGGCTTCCAGCAGCGAAAGGCTGAACTCCAGGCTGCGGCGGTTGCCCAGGCCGGTCAGCGGGTCGGTCTGGGCGTCGCGATTGAGCCGACCGATGCGCTCATGCAGCAGGTTCAGCCCGAACAGCAGCGCACGCTTCAACTCGGCCGCCTCGAAATACCAGGCCGGTACCCGATGCAGGCGTTCGGCAGTGCCGGCCCGATCCATCGAGCGGGCGCCGGCGGCCAGCTGCCACAGCGGCCGAGCGATGGTCATGGCCAGCCACCACAGCAGCATGCTGCCCACGAGTGCCAACGGCGCCGAGGTGCCGACCACGTTGAGGATCAGATGGCTCAGTGGCATCACCGTCTGGGTCAGCGGCTGCTGTGCCACCACGCCCCAACCGGCGCTGGGCACGGTGGCGTATCCGGCGAGCATTTCCACGCCGAGGCTGTTGGTCAATTGCCGGGTACCATTGCCCAGGCCCGCCAGCTGGTCGATCAGTGCATTGCCCTCAACCACCGTACCCACCCGCTGACTGTCGGGGTGGTAAAGCAGACGGCGGTTGCGGTCGACCACGTACAGGTAGGAACCGTCCTTGTAGAAATGCTCGCCCAGCAGGCTGTTGAGAATGTTGTGTTCACGCAGGTACAGGCTGCCGCCGACATACCCCAGGTAGCGGCCGTTGCTGTCGTAAATGGGTTGCGACAGCGCCACCACCAGGTTGTTGGCCGCCGAAATGTAGGGCGTCGACACCAGTGGGCGGCGCGCCTGTAGCGCCTCCTGGACACCGGGAGAATGCATGTGCCTGCCGACCAGGTGCCGCAAGGGGGCGGGAGAAACCGCCAGCAGCACCCCGTTGGCATCGATCACGAACGTGGAATTGAAGGCCATGCTCTGGCTCAGGACACGCTCGGCCTCCGCCTGCAGGGCGACGGCGTCACCCAGCTGGCGGCCTTGCACGCCCGCGCTGAACGACAGCTGTTGCAAGGCGTTGCCGATAAAAGTCTCGGTAATGCTGGCCAGCTTCATCGCATACACCCGGTTGGCTTCCAGGGCGTGGTCGATCAGCAATTGGCGTTGCACCCGGTAGCTGGCGAAATAGCTGGCGCACAGCATCACCACGGCGGTAAGGGCGCAAAGCACCAGAATGAGTGTGCGTAGATCCAGGCGCAGTCCGTGCTTGGTGTGTGGCAATCCTGACCTCGAGTGATCAAAAACCGGCTACGAAATGTTGGCAACATTACGCGTTATGGGCGCAGTGGGGAACTGCGTTCAGGAGCCTGCGTTTTCCAGCGCGTCCAGCTCGTCTTCAACCTGTTGCATGCGCTGCTGCGCCAAGGCCTGCACCTTTGCGTCGCGGGCCGATTCGCGCATCAGGGCAGTGAGCTTCTCGCTCAGGCGTTTGCCGGCCTCGGTGTCTTCCAGGGCGCGGGCCTTCGCCGGGTCCTGGGTGGCCTCGATGATGGTGGCGAACTCGGCATCGCTGAAGTTCTTTTCGCTGTACAGGCGGAACAGGTCCTGGCGCTGGTCCTCGACCGTCAGGTGCTTGCGCAGCACGCCCTGGATGGTCGCCTGCGACAGCTGCGGGTGCGTGCGGCCGAGCAGCGCGGCCATGCGCTCGATGTTGTGCGTGTAGGCATCCTGCAGCGGCAGCTGGGCCAGGATCTGTTCTTCGCGGGAGGGTTTCTGGTCGCAGGCGGTGAGGGCTGCAGTCAGCAGCAGGGGCAACAGCAACTTCTGGAGGCGAGGCATGGTGTGGCCTGGTTGGGCAGTGAGTGCTGCCGATTATACGGCAGTTGTGGTCGCCTGATGGATTTTGCGGGCCGCTGTGCGGCCCATCGCGACACAAGGCCGCTCCCACAAGGCCGTCACAGGTTTCTGAAGGTGCATTGCACCTGTGGGAGCGGCCTTGTTTGCACCTGTGGGAGCGGCCTTGTGTCGCGAAAGGGGCGCGCAGCGGCCCCAGGATTTTTCAGGTCACGCGAAACATCAGAACCCACCCCCCAACGGCCATTCCACCGCCAAGCGTATCTGGTCCCCATCCAGCTCCGCCTGTGCCGTATTGCCCCGATGCACGTTATGCCGCAGCGAAAACGCGGTGCCTTTGGCCTTGCCGCTCTGCACCACATACCGTGCCTCCAGGTCGCGCTCCCAATGCTTGCCCCCCTTGCCATACCCCAGGTAGGCATACCCTCCCGCAGGGTCGACATGGGTACCGTCGATATCGAACCCGCGCACGTACAACGCCGTCAGGTTCAACCCCGGCACGCCGTAGGCGCCCATGTTCAGGTCATAGCGCGCCTGCCACGACTTTTCGTTCGGCGCGTTGAAGTCCGACATCTGCACCGCGTTGGCAATGAAGATCGCCCCTCGCGTCACGTAGTCGAATGGCGTGTTGCCGTCCACCTGCTGCCAGCCCAGGCTGAAACCGTGCGGCCCATGGTCGTAACGCGTGACCAGGCTCCAGGTGGTGTTGTCGATGCGCCCGGACAGCGCCTTGCCGGTGTCGGTGGTGCGGTAAAGGTTGAGGTCGAGGGTGAGGCTGCGGCGCTCATCCAGGGCATGGCTTAGGGTGCTGCCCAGGTAATGCTGGTTCCAGCTGTCCTGGTAACGTGAGGTGTACAGGCTGCCGCTGAAGGCGGCGCCGGGGTTCCACACCACGCCGGCCAGGTCGAAGCTGTTGCCTTGGCGGCCATTGGAGTAGTTCACCACGAAGCCTTGGTCGTGGCTGGAAGCATTGCGGTCGGCGTTTTCGTTGAAGTGCCCGGCCACCAGCCTGAGGTGGTCGAACTCGGTGCTGTCAAGGAAGAACCCGGTCGCTGTCTCGGGTAGCAGGCGGCTGTCGGATGAACTGAACACCGGGGTCTTGACCCGTTGTTCACCGTAGGACAGCACGGTATCGGCCATGCGCAGTTTCAATGCTGCGCCGGCACGGCTGTATTCGTTCTTCGGGTGCCCCTCGTTATCCACCCCGAGCAAGCGTGCCTTGCCCACGCGCCCGCCACCGCTGTCGAGTTGCACGCCCAGGTAAGCGTGGGCGTCGACCCCGACACCGATCAGCCCCTGGGTGAAACCGGACCGGAAGGTGCCCATCAGGCCATAGGCCCATTCCTCGGCCTTGCCGCTACGTTCATCGCGCGGCTTGTAGGCGTTGCGCCCGGCACTGTTGCGCCCGCCATGCTTGTAGTCGCGCTGGTCGAATACGCTGCGGTTGAGCAGGCTCCAGCGGCCATCCTCGACAAAACCGTTGCTTTGCGATTGGGCGGAGTCGGCCAGCGCAGGGGGCGCGAGCAGGGCGCTGGCGAGCAGCAGGGCGACAGGGCGCGGCATAGGCAGAACTTCCTGTTCAGGGGGCGCGCAAACGCAGGATGTGCGCGCCGTCGAAGGGGTCGATGAGGTAGTGGGCATGCACGCCGAAAGTGTTCAGCAGGCGCTCGGGGGTGAGCACCTCCAGCGGTTTGCCGAGGGCGACCAGGCGGCCCTTGTCGAGCACCGCGACGCGGTCGCAGGTGAGCGCCTGATTGAGGTCGTGCAGGGCCACCAGGGTGGTTACCGGCAGGGCCTGCACCTGTTGCAACAGGCTCAGCTGGTGCTGGATATCCAGGTGGTTGGTCGGCTCGTCCAGCAGCAGCACCTGCGGCCGCTGTGCCAGGGCACGGGCGATGTGCACGCGCTGGCGCTCGCCACCGGACAGCGACCCCCACAGGCGTGCGCGCAGGTGCAGGGCGTCGAGGTCGGCCAGAGCCTGCTCGACGATCGCGCGGTCTTCTCCGGAGAACGGCGCCAGCGCTGACAGCCAGGGGGTACGGCCCAGGGCAACGGCATCGAACACGCTGATCGCATCGAGGGTGTCGGCCTGCTGTTCGACCAGCGCCAAGGCCTGGGCGACACGGCGGCGGGGCAACCGTGCCAGCGGTTCGCCCAGCAACTGCACGCTGCCGTTGCCTGGCTTGCGCAGCCCGGCCAGCACCTTCAGCAGCGAGGACTTGCCGGAACCGTTGGGGCCGACGATGCCCAGGGTTTCACCGGCGACAACACCTAGTTCGATATCACTGAGCACGGTGTTGCCGGCCAGTTGCAGCCCCAGGTTCTGGCAACTCAAGGGGGCCAGCTGTAGCGCCGTCATGACCGTCATGGGCGCCCCCGGCGGCTGACCAGGATCAGCGCGAAGACCGGTGCGCCGAGCAGCGCCGTGACTACGCCCACGGGGATCACCTGGCCAGGGATCAAGATGCGCGACAGGATGTCGGCGGCAATCAGGAACAGTGCCCCGCCCAGTGCGCTGGCGGGCAGCAGGCGGCTGTGCCCGGGGCCGAGCAGCAGGCGCAGGGCATGGGGGATCACCAGCCCGACAAAACCGATGGCGCCGACGATGGACACCATCACGGCGGTCACCAGCGCCGCGCAGCTGATCAGCAGCAACTGGGTACGCCGCACCGGGATGCCCAGCGACGCCGCCGAGTCGGCACCGAAGGTGAAGGCATCCAAGGCACGGCGATGCCACAGGCACACCAACAGCCCGAACAGTACAACTGGCACGGCCAGCCACACCGAAGGCCAACGTACGCCACTGAGGTTGCCCAGCAGCCAGAACAGGATGCCGCGCGCCTGCTCGGCGGTGGCCGACATGGTGATGAGGAAGGCGGTAAGGGCGTTGAACAGTTGCGAGCCGGCGATCCCGGCAAGGATCACCTGGGCATTGTTGCTGCTGGGGCCGGCTGCCCGGGCCAGCAACAGTACCAAAGCGAACGCTGCCAGGGCACCGATGAACGCACCGCCGGACATGCTCAGCGCCAGGCTGCCGAAGCCCAGCAGGCCCACCAGCACCGCACCGGTCGAGGCGCCGGCAGACAGCCCCAGCAGGTAAGGCTCGGCCAACGGGTTGCGCAACAGTGCCTGGAGGATCACGCCGCAGGTGGCCAGGCCGGCGCCGCAGGCCGCGGCAACCAGGGTGCGGGGCAGGCGGTAGTTCCAGACGATGCCGACGTCGATCGGGTCGGCCGGGTAGCCGGCCTGCCACAGGTGGTTGGCCAGTACCTGGCCGACCACGCCGGGCGACAGGTTGGTTTCGCCGATGGCGGTGCCGGCCAGCAGGGCCGCCAACAGGGCGGCCAGGGCAACGGCGATGCAGGGTAGCAGGCGCATCATCACGGGGCTGCTTTGCCGCTGGCGAAGGCGGCGGCCAGCGTCTGCAGGCCGCTGAACAAGCGAATGCCGGCCTGCATGGCGTCGGCGTCGAGGATTATGATGCGGTCGTGCTTCACCGCGTCCATGTTGCGCGTCACCGGGTCGCTACGCAGGAATGCCAGCTTCTTCTGGTAGTCGTCGGCGGGGTAGCGGCGGCGGTCCATGCGGGCAATGATCAGCCAGGTGGGGTTGGCCTTGGCCAGGGTTTCCCAGCCTACGGTCGGCCATTCTTCGCTGGACTCGACCACGTTGCGCACGCCAAGGGTGCGCAGCATGAAATCGGCGACCCCCTGGCGGCCCGCCACATAGGGGTCGATGTGCAGATCGGCGCTGGAGAACCAGAACAGCGCCGAGGTGGCGGACAGGTCCTTGTCGGCCAGTTGCGCCTTGGCACTGTCCAGGCGGCCTCTGAGCTCGGCATTCAGGGCCGTGCCACGGTCCTGCACGTCGAAGATTGCCGCCAGCTGGCTGACGCTCTTGTAGAGGGTGTCGACCTGAAACGCCTGCAGGCGAGTACCGTCGGCACCCACCAGGTTGTCCTTGCCTTCGCAGTCCGATGGCAGCAGGTAGGTGGGGATGCCCAGTTCATCGAACTGTTCGCGGGTGGCGACCGCCCCCTGGGCACCGACCATCCATTCGAACTGCACCGTCACCAGTTGCGGGCGTTTGCCCACTACCGCCTCGAAGCTGGGCTCGTTGTCGGCCAGGCGCGGCACCTTGGCGTTCTGCACCTGATACTCGGGCAGCACATTGTTGAACCACAGCGAGGTGGCCGCCAGTTTGTCGCCCAGCCCCAGCGCGTAGAGCATCTCGGTACTGGCCTGGCCAATGGTGACCGCGCGTTGCGGTGCCTGGGCGAAGGTTTGCGGCTTGCCGCAGTTGTCGACCGTCAGCGGGTAGTGGGTGGCAGCAGCCTGGGCCAGGCCGGTAAGGCCGAGGCCGGCGAGCAGGGTGGCAAAACGGGGCAGCATGCTGGGCGATCTCCTATCGGACAGTTCGGGTGAGGAACGCACGGACAGGCATCGCCGAGCCCCAGCTGGCGGCAGGGGCAACACTGATGGCCAATCCCGGACACCCCGCCGGTTGGTGAATGTGGGCCGGCAGGTCTCCTGACTGGTGCGTCATGGCCTGGCTCCGGCCTTCCCGGGTTCGTGGCCCAGTGGCATTGATGGAGCAGGCTCGGCACCTACAGTTGCGGGGGCAGTTCCGTTTGGCCCGAACTGGCGGGCCTGGGATTCCCTATTGATTCCGTGGTGGAAACCGGCGGCCGGCATGGTAGACCATCGTGCCGCCGGGTGAAAACGCTTTTCAGAAGTACTTCAGCCAGGTGATGTCGCGCCGCCGCGCCTTCAGGCGGGCGAACCAGCGCACCGGCAGGTACAGCGAAACTGCCAGCAGCACTGCCCCCAGCCACACCGCGGCGATGCCATCGAAGCCGAAGTAGTCGCCATGGTTGCGGCCGAACAGCGCCACGCTGGCCAGGTACAGCAGCTTCAGTACATACAGGTGCAGCAGGTAGAAGAACATCGGTGCCGCGCCGAACACTGCCAGGGCACTGATCCAGCGGGCCTGGCCGGCGCGTTCGAAGGCGCGCAGCAACAGCAGGCCACAGCCCAGGGTCAGGGCCAGGAACAGCAGCGATGGCGGGTACTTGGTGATGTTGAAGAAGCTCATCAGGGTTTGCGAGACGGTTGGGTAAACGCTCCACGGCGCCTCGCCGTAGCCGTTGACCAGGCGCAGCACGACAAAGCCCAGCAGCGCGATCAGCCCGGCCAGCAGCAGGCGATGCTGGCGTTGGCCGGCCTCGCTCGCGCGGGCGAACCAAGGGCCCAGGCCGTAGCCCAGGGCGATGACACCGATCCACGGCAGCACCGGGTAAGAGGTGCGCAGGCGCAGGTTTTCGGAGAACTCCAGCCAACCCCGGTCATGCAAAATCGCCCATGGCACATGCAGGGCGGATTCGACCCCGAAGTGCAGGCCATCGAGCAGGTTGTGGCCGGCGATGATGATTGCGCCCACGGCGATCAGGGCGGCACGTGGCAACCACACCAGCAGCGACAGGGCGATCATGCTCACGCCGATGGCCCAGATCACTTGCAGGTAGATGACGCTGGGCGGCAGCTGGAAGGTCCAGGCGAAGTTGACCAGGGTGAATTCCAGCACCACCAGGAACAGCCCGCGCTTGAACAGGAACGCCGAGACATCGCCGCGGCCCTGGTGTTTCTCGCCGTACAGCCAGGCTGAAAGGCCGGTCAGCAAGACGAACACCGGCGCGCACAGGTGGGCCAGGGTGCGGCTGAAGAACAGCGTGGGCTCGGTGGTATCAATGGCCATCGGGTCACTGACCTGGCGGTGCAGAAAGAAGGTTTCACGAACGTGGTCCAGGAGCATGAACAGGATTACCAGGCCGCGCAGGGCGTCGATGCTCTGCAGGCGCTGGGTGAGCAGGGTGGGGGTGGCACTGGCGCTTGTCATGGGAGGTCGCTGATAGGAATGGATGTCAACTGAAACGTTATCTTATAACTAAATGGTGGTGAGTTGGTAACTGTTTTTGTGGGGCCTGTACCGGCCCTTTCGCGGGCTTGCCCGCTCCCACAGGAAGTTCACCCATTCTGAAATCTGTGCAGTACCTGTGGGAGATTCTATGGTTTTCAGCAAGCCAGTTTCCCGCCTTTGGTGACGTATTCGTCCTGATTTTTCATCAGGGCGAATGCCACCCGCGCGAGCTTTCTTGCCAGGATTACCAAGGCTTGTTGCCAGGATTACCAAGGCTTGGGTTGTTGCTTTACCGCTGCTCCGATGCTGTTCGTAAAGCCCTTTCCAGGCTGCCGATCTGCTGGCCGCCATCGCAGCGTTGTGCAATAAGCGACGAATTTCTGAACAACCTCGCTTGGTGAGGCGACGTCGCCCATTTTTCTGTCCGGAATCACTGACTCGTAAATCCATTCCTAGGAATGCAATGTACGAGTCACTGCTTTTGAACTCGCCCCTTATAAAAACCATCACCAATGCTGCGGCGGTGAGAAAACCAATGCCCTCTACTGCCTGGCAGCGAGCGACTTGTTCCTGCAGCCCAGCTTCTCGCAGTACTTCTTTAATCTTCTTTTGAATCAACTGATCCAGCCGATCTATCGACTTCACAAAAGTTTCGAAGGCGGCTTTCAAAAGGCTTTCGTTAGCCCAGCTCTGAGTCATTGC
This sequence comes from Pseudomonas sp. S1(2024), assembly GCF_046557535.1. NCBI lineage: Bacteria > Pseudomonadati > Pseudomonadota > Gammaproteobacteria > Pseudomonadales > Pseudomonadaceae > Pseudomonas > Pseudomonas sp. S1(2024). The sequence goes on along the minus strand of NZ_JBKGFP010000047.1, from coordinate 657 downwards.
AGTACGAGTAGTCACCAAGAGGGCTCTGCGTCGCAAGAGGCTCTGAAGCTTGCCGTAGACAGCGGGAGGCGGGCTCCAAGGGCGAAGGTCCTCGCCCTCATTTTTTAAAAAACGGGACAGCAACCGCGCATCTGAGGGGTCGGTTTTAACCCGTCCTCCAACACTTTTCCGGTAGTTGCTCAATTGAAAACCATCGATGACATAGACCTCGAAGCCTAGGCTGTGGGCCAATTCAACCAGGTCCAAGTGATAGACATTGGTCGCCTCAACAGCGATAGCGGTGTTGAGGGATTGTTGCTTGAGCCACCTTCTGATCTCGAGTTTGGAGTTTTTCAGCCTGATGATCTCGTCACGATCATCGTGGTGGATAACCAGCTCAGCTTTCGCGACATCCGCACCCACGATCAACTTACCTACCTGCATTGCCATGGGCGGCTCCTCACGTTATGGTTTTTCGGCTTGAAGGGGTTTCACCAAGAGGCGCTGGCTTGCTTCTATCGTCGCTTGCAAACGATGCATTCTTTATCGGCGCTTTGGTGGAAGGGGTGGGGCGATGTCTCCCACGGTCTGTACTGCTGTGAACAGTCAGATTCGGGCATTTAGTCCCACCACCCCTTCAAGTCTAACCATACAAGCGGGCAAGCCCGCGAAGAGGCC